>NZ_JBJQLL010000004.1:0-283229 GCF_046486405.1 Escherichia sp. WS338
TGACGTGGTGATATGGATGACGGATGGCTGGCCGCTGTATGAATCCCGCCTGAAGGGAAAGCTGCACGTAATCAGCAAGCGATATACGCAGCGAATTGAGCGGCATAACCTAAATCTGAGGCAGCACCTGGCACGGCTGGGACGGAAGTCGCTGTCGTTTTCAAAATCGGTGGAGCTGCATGACAAAGTCATCGGGCATTATCTGAACATAAAACACTATCAATAAGTTGGAGTCATTACCAAGCCAGCAAAGTGAATAAGGATAAGGACTTCTGCAACCATGATAAAACAGCATCGGGATCACCAATGGAAGCTCTTTATAGCCTGCATCAAGATGGTTTTGCATCGCCGCAATGGAATAGCGCATCATGCGAAAAGCCATTAATTCTTCCGGCTTACTTTGGTGCTCTATCACTACATAAATATAACCTGCTCCCTCCTGCGTTTTCACAGACCACAAGAGGTCGGAATAATATTGCCGCAGGTCTTCATCAATAAAACTGTTTGGTTCCAGTTTTAGCGTTGTTAAATCACACAGTTTGCGCAGCGGCGCGGGAAGATGAATATCAATAAAATCCCGCGCGGTGTCTGGATGGCGTAAAAAAGATTTAAATACCGCATCATGCGGCGTGGAAGTTGTCGATATTGTCATGGCGTTCCGTCACCCCTCAAATTTAAGATGACGCGACAATAACCACGATTAATACCCAATGCAGCAGGCAGTTTTTATCTTTGGACAGCGAATTCAGAACTATTTTTAGCGGACTGCAACTTTTACATTTCAGCGGAAGCTGACTCGCAAATTCCCCTTGAAAATACTCCGGCAGCGTTAGCCACCGGAGGGGGAATTATTTCAGCGATCCCTTAAGGAACTGTTGCAGACGAGGGCTTTGCGGGTTACCAAATAACTGTTCTGGCGCGCCCTCTTCTTCTATTTTCCCCTGATGGAGGAAAATGACGTGAGTAGAAACATGGCGAGCAAAGCCCATTTCGTGAGTCACTACCACCATGGTTTTCCCCTCTTCTGCCAGTTGCTGCATAATACGCAACACTTCGCCTACCAGTTCAGGATCGAGCGCCGAGGTAGGTTCATCAAACAGTAAAACTTCCGGTTCCATCGCCAGCGCCCGCGCGATAGAAACACGCTGTTGCTGACCACCGGACAGGTGCACCGGGTATTTCCCCTGCGCACGTTCGTCTATCCCGACTTTTGCCAGATATTTCACCGCCCGCTCGCGCGCTTCCTGCTTGCTCAGGCCCAACACCTGAATCGGCGCTTCCATGACGTTTTCCAGCACCGTCATATGGCTCCAGAGATTGAAGTGCTGGAATACCATCGTCAGGCGTGTGCGCAGTAAGCGCAGCTGATTTTTATCGGCGACTTTGAGTTGACCATCTTTGTCGCGCACCAGATTGATCGTCTGGCCATTGACCACGATCGATCCTTCGCTCGGTTTTTCGAGGAAGTTAATGCAGCGCAGAAAGGTACTTTTCCCCGATCCCGACGATCCGATGATGCTAATTACATCTCCGGCATTCGCTTGCAGTGAAACCCCTTTCAGCACTTCGTGTTCGCCGTAGCGTTTATGCAAATCGATAACGTTTAATTTATTCTCGGACATCGTATTCTCAGTGCGTTGAAGAAGGTTTCACATGCTGCAACCAGCGTTTTTCCGCTCTGCGAAAGAGGCTGATCAGGACATAAGAGATGATTAAATAGAGCACCGCGGCAATGCCGAAGGCGGTAAAAGGTTGATATGTGGCGGCGTTAATATCGCGGGCAATTTTCAGCAGATCCGGCACCGTGGCAGTAAATGCCAGCGCAGTAGAGTGCAGCATCAGGATCACTTCGTTGCTGTACGCCGGTAACGCAATACGCAGCGCAGAAGGCAAAATAATGCAGCGATACATTTTAAAGGTCGAGAAGCCATAGGCTCTGGCGGCTTCAATTTCCCCATGCGGCACTGAACGGATTGCCCCGGCAAAAATCTCGGTAGTGTAAGCGCAGGTGTTAAGCGTCAGCGCCAGCACGGTACAGTTCAGACCACTGCGAAAAAAGGCGTTAAGGAACTCGGTTCCCTTAACAATCTCCAGCGTGTACATGCCGGAATAGAACACCAGCAACTGAACATACAGCGGCGTACCGCGAAAAATATAGGTAAATAACCAGATTGGAAACTGGATGTATTTATTACTTGAGACGCGACCAATCGCCAGAAACAGCGCCAGAACTCCGCCTATCACTACCGACAAAATAAGCAGCCACAGGGTGATCGCCACGCCAGTAAAGCGATAACCGTCGGTCCACAGCAGTGGTTTCCAGTATTCATGTAAGATTTCGATCACAGGTCAGCCCTCTTCACACCCACGGAGTAGCGGCGCTCAAGGAACAGCAGCACACCATTGGAAACAGTGGTGAAAACCAGGTAAATCACGCCACAGACGATGGCGAAATAGAACGGTTCCCAGGTACTTTTGCCTGCCAGCTGAGTGGCTTTGAGCACATCTTCCAGGCCGAGTAACGAAACGAGTGCGGTAGATTTGAGGATCACCTGCCAGTTGTTGCCAATGCCTGGCAGGGCGTAACGCATCATCGCCGGAAACATGATCCGTCGAAACACTTGCCCACGAGTAAAACCGAACGCCGTCGCCGCCTCTATGTGTCCTTTCGGCACTGCCATAAACGCGCCACGAAACGTTTCGGTAAAATAAGCACCGTAGATAAAACCGAGAGTGATAATACCTGCGACCATCGGATCAATATCAATCTGCCCGACGCCCATCGCCTCCGTCACCGTGTTTAGCGCAATCTGCAAACCGTAGAAAATCAGCAGCATCAACACCAAGTCCGGCACGCCTCGAATCAGCGTGGTGTACCCTTCGAAAATCAGCCCCGAAAGCCGATTTTGCGAGAGCTTACCGCCAGCGCCAATTAAACCGATAATTACAGCGAGCACTACAGAGCTGATAGCCAGCTCCAGCGTGACGAGCGCACCCTGTAAAATAACACCTGAAAACCCATACAACATGCTGCCTGTCCTGTCGTGTGTGGTGAATTACCGCCTCTTGTCTCCCTCCGGTTACCCGAAGGGAGCGGACTTTCTTTCACCGATGGCGATTAACCACCATAAACATCAAAATCGAAGTACTTTTTCGCTAATTTCTCGTAAGTACCGTCAGCGCGCATTTCGGCAAAGGCTTTGTTCAGTGCCTCGCGCAGTTCGTTATCTTCTTTACGCAGGCCCATGCCGGTCCCTACGCCAAACAGTTTTTCATCTTTAACAGACGGACCACCGAATTTGTAATCTTTACCGACGGGTTGTTTGAGGAAACCTTCGCTGGCAGCGACCTCATCCTGGAACGCGGCATCAATACGTCCGGCAGTCAGGTCAGAATAAATGTTGTCCTGCCCCTGATAAGAAACGATTTCAATGCCTTTTGGTGCCCAATGTTCGTTACCGAACGTCTCCTGGGTGGTGCCCTGCAATACGCCTACCCGTTTGCCTTTCAGCGACTCGACTGTCGGCTGAATGTCGGAATTTTTCGCCACCACCAGACGAGAATCGGCAGCGTACAGTTTGTCGGTGAAGGCAATTTCTTGCTGACGTTTTTCCGTAATGGAAAGCGATGACATGATGGCGTCAATCTTCTTCGCTTTTAAGGACGGGATTAACGCATCCAGTGGGTTTTCGACAAACGTACATTGCGTATTGATGCGTTTGCACAACTCCTTCGCCAGATCGATATCGAAGCCAACCAGTTCGCCTTGTGAATTTTTTGATTCAAATGGCGCATAGGTCGGATCGGTACCGATGCGGATGTTTTGCGGAATCGCAGCAAACGCCGCAGTTGCGCTGGAGAAGGCCAGAACCAGAGAGAGCGATAGCACCAGTTTTTTCATAATGTCCTCAACTGACAGTCTTTTTATAGGGAATATTTACAGGTTTGTTACACTTATCGTGCCATAAAATTGACCATCAAGGCAAAATATCCCGCCCCGTTAGACGTATTATTTTTCATTAAAAATGCTTAAGTATGCATTTCAATGCACCACGATAGTGCAACAAACCTGGCGTGCACCATGATGATCATTCCATCAGGTACAGTTTCCCTGCGACGTATCAGTCACCGTAGACATTAAAGTCGAAATACTTTTTCGCCATCTTGTCGTAGGTACCGTCCTGACGCAGCTCGCCAAGCGCCTTATTAAACGCCGCCGTCAGTTCAGCATCATCTTTACGTAGCCCTACACCGGTACCGTCACCGAAGTATTTTTTGTCTTTCACTGATGAGCCAGCAAAGGCGAAATCTTTACCAGCAGGTTGCTTGAGGAATCCTTCACTGGCAGCAACTTCATCTTGTAACGCAGCATCCAGACGTCCTGCAGCCAGATCGGAATAAACCAAATCCTGGTTGGCATAGGCCACCACATCCACGCCTTTGCTACGCCAGGTCTCGTTAGCGTATGCTTCCTGGGTTGATCCCTGCAGCACACCCACATGTTTACCTTTCAGTGAATCCAGCGTTGGCTGAATCGGTGAACCTTTGGCGGCAATCAAACGAGAATCTGCGGCGTACAACTTGTCGGAGAAAGCAATCTCCTGCTGACGTTTATCGGTAATGGAGAGCGACGAAATAATGGCGTCGATTTTTTTCGCTTTTAGTGAGGGGATCAGCGCGTCAAAGTCACTGGCAACCCAGGTACATTTCACCTGCATCCGTTTGCACATCTCGTTACCGAGATCGATATCAAAGCCAACAAAGTCACCTTTGGCATCTTTCGATGAGAACGGCGCATAGGTGGTATCGGTTCCGATACGTACCGTCTCCGGTAGCGCCGCATAGCTGGAAGCCGCTGCGGAGAGACCGACTAACAAAGACAGAGCGAGAATCGACTTCTTCATACATAACCCTCAAGTGAAAATGGCTTTTTTATGTTGTGTATTGTGTTGTGTGTTTGCAGGCTCTTTCATGCAGGTCTTATGCCATCTTTACGACAACAGTAACATTCAACGTTAAATATGTTAATAAGACGTTGCATTATTGTCCTAGAGTTGAAGATAGCAGGTATGGCGGTTGAATCGCAGCGTTTCGATTCATCGAAAGGAACAAAATGTCGAGGATTTGATCGCGGTTGCAAAATTGCCCTGAAACAGGGCAACAGCGGAGTTATGCGCCCTGCCAGCGGGCAAAGAGATCTTCAGGAAGGGTTATCGCAAACTGGTCAAGAACACGATTAACCGTCTGATTTATCACATCATCAAGGGATTGCGGGCGATGATAAAACGCCGGAACGGGAGGCATAATCACCGCACCGATTTCTGCCGCCTGGGTCATTAAACGCAGATGGCCTAAGTGCAATGGTGTTTCACGCACGCAGAGCACCAGCGGGCGACGCTCTTTCAGCACCACATCTGCCGCACGGGTCAGTAAGCCATCAGTATAGCTATGGACAATGCCGGACAGGGTTTTGATTGAACAGGGTAAAATCACCATCCCCAACGTCTGGAAAGAACCGGAAGAAATGCTGGCAGCAATATCGCGCGCATCGTGTGTCACATCAGCTAACGCCTGCACTTCGCGCAGGGAAAAATCCGTTTCGAGGGATAAGGTCTGGCGCGCTGCCTGGCTCATTACCAGATGCGTTTCGATATCTGTGACATCGCGCAGAACCTGTAATAAACGCACGCCATAAATCGCGCCGCTGGCACCGCTGATGCCTACAATGAGTCGTTTCATAAATAGTTGCCCTGTCAGACTTGCAGGCAGACTTTGCAGGATTTCGACGGGAGTTGCAAGTCAGGGTGCCAGACCGGCACCCTGAGCGAAGGCATCATCCTTCGTTATGCATTTCGAGATTTTCCACTTCGTTCTGACGTTGCACGGCTTTGGCGTCGTCATTACGTAAAGTATCGAGGAAATCGAGGTAGCCCTGATCAACGTCTTTGGTGACGTAGACGCCGTTGAATACCGAGCATTCAAACTGCTGGATATCCGGGTTTTCAGCGCGAACGGCTTCGATCAGATCGTTCAGATCCTGGAAAATCAACCCGTCAGCACCGATGATCTGGCGAATTTCATCTACTTCGCGACCGTGAGCGATCAGTTCCGTGGCGCTCGGCATATCGATACCGTAAACGTTCGGGAAGCGAATTTCCGGTGCCGCAGAAGCGAGGTACACTTTCTTCGCTCCGGCTTCGCGTGCCATCTCGATAATCTGCTCAGAAGTGGTGCCACGGACAATGGAGTCGTCGACCAGCAAGACGTTTTTATCGCGGAACTCGGCGCGGTTGGCGTTCAGTTTACGGCGCACGGACTTACGACGCAGCTGCTGGCCCGGCATGATGAAGGTGCGGCCAACATAGCGGTTTTTAACGAAGCCCTGGCGGTACGGTTTGCCCAGAATACGAGCAATTTCCAGCGCGATATCACACGAGGTTTCCGGAATAGGGATCACCACGTCGATATCCAGATCTTCCCATTCGCGGGCAATTTTCTCGCCCAGTTTGGTGCCCATATTCACGCGCGCGCTGTAAACGGAAATTTTGTCGATGAACGAGTCCGGGCGGGCAAAGTATACATACTCAAACAGGCACGGATTGCTGACCGGATTGTCAGCACATTGACGGGTAAACAACTGCCCTTCTTCAGTGATGTAAATCGCTTCGCCCGGCGCGACGTCACGCAGGAAATCAAAGCCCAGCGTATCGAGCGCAACGCTTTCGGAAGCGACCATATATTCTGTACGGTTCTCGTCAATATCACGTTTTCCCAGTACCAACGGACGAATACCGTTTGGATCGCGGAAAGCAACCATACCGTGGCCGATGATCATCGCCACACAGGCATACGCGCCGCGGATTAAGCGGTTTGTAGCAGCGATGGCGGCGAAAATGTTGTCGGCTTCCAGCGGATAGTGGCGGAAGTTGTCCAGTTCGCTGGCAAAGATATTAAGCAGAATTTCCGAGTCGGAAGTGGTGTTGATGTGGCGGCGTTTTTCTTCAAACAGTTTTTTACGCAACTCGTGAGCGTTGGTCAGATTGCCGTTGTGGGCAAGCGTAATGCCATACGGGGAGTTAACGTAAAACGGCTGCGCTTCAGAGGCGCTGGAGCTGCCAGCCGTAGGGTAACGCACATGACCAATGCCCATATTGCCCTGCAAACGCTGCATATGGCGAGCTTCAAATACATCGCTCACCAGCCCGTTCGCTTTACGCAAACGGAAGCAGTTATTGGCATCTATGGTGATGATGCCGGCGGCATCCTGACCGCGATGCTGAAGCACCGTTAAGGCATCATAAATCGACTGGTTAACCGGCATAACACCGGCGATACCGACAATACCGCACATACGTCTTTTTCCTCGTTAAGCCACATCTCAGAGCACTTACGCTCTGGGCAAGAAACTTGACGAGCTTTGCAGATAATCAAAAAACCATCTGATGATAAAACTGAACTGCGGGATCAGCTGTGATTTGCTCCAGTCTTCGCTTTTCGACACCCCGGTAAAGGAGTCGAGAAAGAAGAGAATGGCGGCAACAATCAACACACCGCGCAACGCACCGAAACAGACGCCCAGCACCCGATCGGTGCCTGACAACCCCGTTTTCTCCACCAACTGGCCTATCACGAAGTTCACGATAGCACCAACGATCAGGGTAGCGATAAACAGTACCGCGATGGCAATCCCATTTCGAACCAGTTCGTCTTCAAAGCCCGTAAACCAGACTGACAGGTAAGTGTAGTAATGACTGGCAACAAAGAAAGCACAACCCCATGTCACCAGCGATAACGCTTCACGAACAAAGCCGCGGATCAGGCTAACCAGAGAGGAAAAAGCAATCACCGCGATTATGGCGTAATCAATCCAGACCATATGTGTCCCACGATTTTACGCCCTGTCATCCTGTTCGGGGCGCATTCTAACAGAAAAAGAAAACGTTTGCGTAGGGATTTCCTTCCCGCGCATCAATAAAAATGGCGCTGAAAAAACATTCAACGCCATCGACTTTTTATGCCTTTGCGGCATCGGGCAATGCGTGTCGGATGCGGCGTGAACACCTTATCCGACCTACGGTTCTACCCCTGTGTAGGCCTGATAAGACGCGCCAGCGTCGCATCAGGCAAGACCGTATTAATTCGGCGTATAGCCCATTACCACGCCACTTAAGCCAGAAAGTTGCTTCAACTCACCCAGCGATCCTTTCAGCTTATCTTTCGAGGCATCAGGCCCAACCAGAATACGGGTAATTTTACCCTGCACTGGCGTGGATGGCGACGTATAAACCCGATAACCGGCACCGCGCAGCTTACCGACAATCTCATTCACTTTATCGGCATTTTTCAGCGCGCCCAGTTGCACAACATAGGCTTTACCCGTTGGCGCTGCTTTTTCTTCCACGACCGGCTTCGACGCAGGTGGTGCTTCAACCTTCGGTTTAGGCGACTCCACCGGTTTCGGCTTCGGTGGGGCGACCGGTGCAGGTTCCGGTTCAAACTCGGTGTTATTGACTGCAATAGTGGCCGGATCGAGCGACGGTGCTGCGGCATCACCTGCCCGCACTTCTTCCGCTGCGCCTTCCGGCGGCTGCGTCGGCAGCGCCTGGGTGGCGGCTGGCATCATATCAGGCTCATCGCGATCGCCCGCTTTCGGCACCAGCGGGATAGCCGCGAACTCATCCTGATAATGTTTTTTCTGCCCGTCCAGCAGCCCTGGAAGTACAATCACCCCCAGCGCCACCAGCACGATCGTGCCCACTAACCGATTCTGAAACTTACTTGCCACCGCTTCTCCTCGCGTCAATCACTTCCATGACATGTGCGACCGTGTGGAACGAACCACACACCAGCACGGTATCTTCCGCTTTAGCGTCCGCCATTGCGGCATCCCATGCCTGCGCCACGCTATCAAATGATTTGCCGTTACCCAAATGCTCAAGCAGTTGTTCTGCCGTGGCACCGCGCGGCCCTTCCAGTGGCGCACAATACCAGTCATCAACCACGCTTTTCAACCAGGCCAGAGTTCCGGCAATATCTTTATCATGTAGCATACCGATAACCGCCAGCACGCGCCCGTTTTTCGGTAGCGCTTTCATACGCCCGGTGAGATATTCCGCCGCATGTGGATTATGCGCGACATCAAAAATAACGCGTGGCGACTCGCTCACAATCTGGAAACGTCCCGGCAAAATTGCGCTGGCAATCCCGTCGCGAATGGCATTTTCACTGACCTCCAGCCCGCTGGCACGCAGTGCCGCCAGCGCCGTTGCGGCATTCGGTTGCGGGACAAGCGGCAACGGCAGATTTTCCAGCGTGCCGTGAGCATCGCTAAACGCCCAGTCATGATCGGTGACGGAATAGTTCCACTCAACGCCCCGACGTTGTAACAGTGCACTTTTTTCCTGCGCCACATCAGCAATGGTAGAAGGCATTTCCGGCTCACCGACAATTGCCGGTTTTTCGCTGCGGAAGATGCCTGCTTTCTCGCGACCAATGCTTTCGCGATCTGGCCCCAGCCAGTCGGTATGATCCAGCGCAATGCTGGTTACTACCGCAACATCGGCATCGACAATATTGGTTGCGTCCAGACGACCGCCCAGCCCTACTTCCAGAATCACCACGTCAAGTTGTGCCTGTTTGAACAGCCACAACGCCGACAGCGTACCGTACTCGAAATAGGTCAGGGAAATATCACCGCGTGCCGATTCAATCTCCGCAAAAGAGGCGGTGTGGGCCGATTCCGGCAATTCCTGGCCCTGCACACGTACGCGCTCGGTATAACGCACCAGATGCGGCGAACTGTAGACGCCCACTTTGTACCCTGCCGCCATCAGAATCGACTCCAGCGTACGGCAAGTGGTGCCTTTGCCATTCGTACCCGCAACGGTAAACACAAATGGCGCAGGTTTCAGGACGCCAAGACGCGCCGCGACCTGGCTCACGCGCTCAAGGCCGAGATCGATAGTTTTACTGTGCAGGTTTTCCAGATAAGAAAGCCACGAAGCCAGAGGCGACGCGGCTTGAGGAGTGCGTTTGATAATCATGGTATCCGCTGATTCGTTACGGTGAGAATAGCAAAAGGGCAGAGCCAGTGGCCCTGCCCTTATCAGTTATCAGGCCTCAGGTTCCTGATCTGGTACCAGTGGCACCACTACGCCTTCACGCGGCGCTTCAGGATTCGGCGCTGGCAGATTCATCAACTTCGCCAGAATGCTCGCCAGTTTCAGGCGCATTTCCGGACGACGGACGATCATGTCGATGGCGCCCTTCTCGATCAGGAATTCACTGCGCTGGAATCCTGGCGGCAGTTTTTCGCGAACGGTCTGTTCGATAACACGCGGACCGGCAAAGCCGATTAACGCTTTCGGTTCAGCGATGTTGAGATCGCCCAGCATGGCGAAACTTGCAGAAACACCGCCCATGGTCGGGTCGGTCAGCACGGAGATGTACGGCAAGCCGCGCTCCTGCATTTTTGCCAGCGCCGCAGAGGTTTTCGCCATCTGCATCAGCGACATCAGTGCTTCCTGCATACGTGCGCCACCAGAGGCGGAGAAGCAGATCAGTGGGCAGTTATCTTCCAGCGCCTGCTCAACGGCACGCACGAAACGTGCACCTACCACAGACCCCATGGAACCGCCCATAAAGGCGAACTCGAATGCCGCAGCGACAACTGGCATTCCATACAGGGTGCCTTTCATCACCACCAGCGCATCTTTTTCGCCGGTTTCTTTCTGCGCAGATGCCAGACGGTCTTTATACTTCTTGGAGTCACGAAACTTCAGCACATCTTTCGGCTCAAGCTCGCTACCCAGCTCCACAAGGCTTCCTTCATCTAACAGGCTATGCAGGCGATTACGCGCTGTCATACGCATGTGATGGTCACACTTCGGACAGACCTCAAGATTACGTTCCAGCTCAGCGCGGTATAAAACCTGACCGCAGCTATCACACTTAGTCCACACCCCTTCAGGAATGCTCGCCTTGCGGGTGGGAGTAATGTTGCTTTTAATTCGTTCAATCCAGCTCATTAGGGACCTTTCTGTCTGAACCTGGTTCGATGCCAGTTTTATCTTTGGGGACGCATAATGCCATTTTTGCCCCCAACAGACCATGAATGTTGCACATTAAAACATAACAGCCCGAAACTTTGGATAAAAAAGTGGTCGAACCGCGGAGTTACTTTTTATTTTGCGGCGCGTGCCGCAGCGCGTTTGTGGCGAATAAATTCGAAAACACCTGGCAATATTGAAACAAAAATAATGCCAACAATCATCAGTTTAAGGTTGCTCTGAATGAAGGGGAGCGTTCCGAAGAAATAACCCGCGTAGGTAAAAATCAGTACCCATAGCAACGCGCCGATGACGTTAAAAGCGGCGAAATGACGATACGACATGTGGCCCATTCCCGCAACGAACGGCGCGAACGTTCTGACGATCGGCACAAAACGGGCGAGAATAATCGTTTTGCCGCCATGTTTCTCATAAAACTGATGAGTCTTATCAAGATAACTGCGACGAAAGATTTTCGAATCCGGATTACTGAACAGTTTGTCACCAAATAACCGTCCAATGGTGTAGTTCACCGCGTCACCCACAATCGCGGCGATCAGCATCAGCACCACCATCATATGGACGTTGAGATCGTTGGTTTCCAGTGATGCCAACGCACCGGCAACAAACAGCAATGAATCACCCGGTAAAAACGGCGTTACCACCAGACCGGTTTCACAGAACAAAATTAAGAACAAAATGGCATAAACCCAGACGCCATACTCCGCGACCAGTTCTGCCAGATGCACGTCAATGTGCAGGATAAAATCGATGAGGAAATAAATCAGGTCCATATTAGCCTATGCCTTGTACTCGTCATCTTTCAGGCTGTAACTACGTTGGCTACAGCCTGAAATGTTCCGAGCATTATTCTTGTTAGTCCGCCAGAAATAGCGGGCCCATTGGCGGTTTTGGAAGATCATACCGGTCAGGGTAATCCACCGCGACCAGATACAGCCCTTCCGCTTTTGCCGTTGCTGCCGCCAGCGTTCTGTCCTTTGCCGCCAGCAACTCTGCTATCCAGCTCTCCGGCTGGTTGTGGGCACCGACTTCCATCAGGCTGCCGACAATATTCCTGACCATATGATGTACAAAGGCATTCGCTTTGATATCTACCACCACATAAGGACCGTGACGCGTGACATTAATATGCATAACGTTGCGCCACGGGGTTCGGGACTGGCACTGCACCGCACGGAACGAGGTGAAATCATTCTCGCCCAGCAAGCATTGCGCAGCCCGATGCATCCGTTCAGCGTCCAGCGGTTCGTAAAAATGGGTTACCCCTTTACTCAGTACCGCCGGGCGCAGCCGATGATTGTAGATGATGTAGCGATAACGGCGAGCCGTGGCGCTAAATCGGGCATGAAAATCATCAGGTACAGCTTTAACCCAACGCACGGCGATGTCACCAGGTAAATTCGCATTTACGCCCAACGTCCACGCAGCGTCTTTGCGCTGTGCGGTCGTTTCGAAATGCACAACCTGCCCGGTACCGTGTACACCGGCGTCAGTACGCCCGGCGCAGAAGACGGTGATGGGTTCGTTCGCCACCTGGGAGAGCGCCTTTTCCAGCTTCTCCTGCACACTGCGGACTTCATTCTGCCGTTGCCAGCCGTAATACCTACTGCCGTCGTACTCAATGCCCAGCGCAATTTTATAAACTGGCGGTTGTTGCTGGTCGGACATTAGTACAGATACTCCTGCACCAGTTTCTCGGCGATTTTTACTGCCATCAGCGCGCCGCCAAAGCGAACGTTATCGGCCACCGACCAGAACTGAACTTGCTCCGGCATACCGTAGTCATTACGTACGCAGCCAACAGAAAGATGCGGCGTACCAGAAGCATCTCCTACCTGAGTCGGGAATTCGTTCTCTTCAGAGAGCACAATATCTTCGCCCTGAGCAAACGCATCACGCGCTTCTTCTGCCGCCAGCGGACGCAGTGCTTCAAAGTTGACCATCTGGGCATGACCGTAGAATACCGGTGCCTGGACGACGCTTGCCGAAATCATCAGCCCTTCGTCCTGCAGGATTTTGCGTACTTCGTCAACGATACGACGTTCTTCACGCACGCTACCTTCGCTATCCGGCAGTAACGGCAGCATGTTGAACGCCAGCTGACGCCCGAAGAAATCTTCTTCGTCAATCGGAATGCCATTGAGTAATTTAGCACTCTGCCCCGCTAACGCATCGACCGCTTTTTTGCCCTGGGCGGAGGCTGAAATCAGGCTGGTAACGCTGATACGTGATAAACCGCCCTGATCAATTAGCGGTTTCAGTGCCGCCAGCAGCTGGCTGGTCAGACTGTCCGGTACGGCGATGACATTCCGGTTGCGGTAATCGGTCAGTACAAACGGGTTTACTTCCGGCACTACCAGCGGTACGTCAGGTTCGAGAGCAAACAATCCGCTGCTGTCGATCACCAGACAACCTGAGTTGGTCGCTTCTTCAACCCAGGCAGCGGTAGCTTCTTTGCCTGCGACAAAAAATGCCAGCTGCGCCTGCGTCCAGTCAAATTCAGCGGCATCCTGCACGGTGATTGTCTTACCACCAAAGCGCAGTTGTTCGCCTGCGCTTTCGTTACGTGCCAGTGCATAAATTTCCCCAACCGGGAACTGACGTTCAGCCAGCGTTTCAAGCAGGGCTTCGCCCACAGCGCCAGTTGCGCCCAGGACGGCAATGTTCCAGCCTTCAGACATGGTGGTTTACTCCAGAAATAGCAAAGCTCCCTGCCAATGTTACAGCAGAGAGCATGAAGAAGAGATTAACGTGCCGGATGATGAACGGCGTTAAAACCCAGTTTACACAGCAATGATGCCGCACTGGCGTCATCACAAATTACATACAGAGATGACCATTCACGGCGCTCAAGATAGTTTTTGCGCAGTTTATCGAACTCACCCGGTATCCCGGCGACTTTACGCAGTGGCGCATCATCGCGGCGCACATCATACACCAAATGCACCAGCCTTTTCAGCGTCGGTTGATCGAGCGGACCATGCAGCGTAATGCGACCAAACTCTGGCGCGGGCAGTAATGTATCCAGCGCAACGTGTTGTTCATGCCCAATGAATTTGCTATAGGCTTCAAACACTTGCGTAGTACCGCGTGCTTTACCTTCCAGGGTATAGCCTGCAATATGCGGCGTGCCGATATCCACTTTTGTCAGCAATTCCACATTAAGTTCCGGCTCGCCTTCCCAGACATCCAGCACCACGCTTAACTTCTGGCCTTCATTCAGGCAGGTCAGCAGCGCGGTATTATCGACGACTGCGCCACGGCAGGCGTTAATCAGAATCGCTCCGGGCTTCAGGCTACGGATCAGTTTTTCATCCGCCAGATGTCGCGTTTTGTACGGACCATCTTTAAAGAGTGGCGTATGGAAAGTCAGAATATCCGCATGCTGGACTAATTCATCCAGCGAGCGGAAATCGCCCTCATCCCCACGGTCGGCGCGAGGCGGATCGCAAAGCAAGGTTGTAATCCCTAACGCTTCCAGTCGTGCCTGTAAACGCCGACCAACGTTACCAACGCCCACGATCCCCACGGTACGCTCGTGCAGTGAAAATCCATCGCGTTCAGCAAGCATCAGCAGTGAGGAGAAAACATATTCCACTACTGCAATCGCATTACAGCCAGGTGCAGCGGAAAAACCAATTCCCGCCTGCTTTAACCATGTGTCATCAACATGGTCTGTCCCCGCGGTGGCAGTGCCAACAAATTTAATGGGTTTTCCTGCCAGCAAAGATTCATTCACTTTCGTGACCGAACGCACCATCAGCGCATCCGCGTCTGCCAGTTGAGCCACGGGGATGGGACGCCCGGGAACCGCGGTCACCTCACCCAAACGGCTAAATAAGTCGCGGGCATAAGGCATATTTTCATCAACAAGGATTTTCACGTTTGTGTTACCTGTATGAGACGAGAGTTAACCGGACAAGTGTGCCATAATCTCGCGGCCAGGCATACTTGCGAAGATTTCAGGTATAAGGATACGTAATGATACAACCTATTTCCGGCCCTCCTCCTGGGCAACCACCAGGTCAGGGAGATAACCTGCCGTCTGGCGCGGGCAATCAGCCTTTATCCAGTCAGCAACGTACTTCGCTGGAAAGCTTAATGACGAAAGTGACCTCACTGACGCAACAGCAAAGAGCAGAACTGTGGGCGGGTATCAGGCACGATATTGGTCTGTCGGGAGATTCACCGCTGCTTTCGCGTCACTTCCCTGCCGCTGAGCACAATCTGGCGCAACGTCTGCTGGCCGCGCAAAAAAGCCATTCTGCCCGCCAGCTTTTAGCGCAATTAGGGGAGTATTTACGTCTGGGGAATAATCGTCAGGCGGTCACGGATTATATCCGTCATAACTTTGGTCAGACGCCGCTGAATCAGCTCTCACCGGAGCAATTAAAAACCATTCTAACCCTGTTGCAGGAAGGGAAGATGGTTATTCCGCAACCGCAGCAGCGCGAGGCGACCGACCGTCCGTTATTACCGGCGGAGCACAATGCGCTCAAACAGCTGGTGACCAAACTTGCGGCGGCAACGGGAGAACCCAGCAAACAGATCTGGCAATCGATGCTGGAACTTTCCGGGGTGAAAGATGGCGAGTTAATTCCAGCGAAACTGTTTAACCATCTGGTGACCTGGCTGCAGGCGCGTCAGACGCTAAGCCAGCAAAATACGCCGACGCTTGAATCACTACAGATGGCGCTGAAACAACCTTTAGATGCCAGTGAACTGGCGGCGTTATCGGCATATATCCAGCAAAAATATGGCCTTTCTGCGCAATCATCGCTTTCTTCTGCCCAGGCCGAGGATATTCTTAATCAGCTTTATCAACGGCGGGTTAAAGGGATTGATCCGCGTGATATGCAACCGCTGCTTAATCCTTTTCCACCGATGATGGACACGTTGCAAAATATGGCAACGCGTCCCGCGCTGTGGATACTGTTAGTCGCGATTATCCTGATGCTGGTCTGGCTGGTTCGTTAACCCCGACGAAATGACAGTATCGTGACAATAATTCCCAGCACCGCAGAGATCGCCCCGGCAAGAAATACCGAAGAGTAACCAAACGTGGTCGCCAGCATTCCCGCAAGCGGCCCGGAGACGCCGAGGGCGATATCCTGAAACGCGGCGTAACCGCCCAGTGCGGTGCCGCGAACGTGTGACGGTACGCGTTTAACCACCTCCACGCCCAGCGCAGGAAAGATAAGCGAACATCCGGCTCCGGTTAACGCCGCGCCCGCTAATGCGACCCATGCACCTGGGGCTTGCCAGAGCAGCAACAAGCCCACCGTTTCTACAAGCAGAGAGACGATCGCCACTTTCACGCCGCCAAAACGGTCCGGCATCCAGCCAAACATGACGCGCATCACGACAAATGCGCCGCCAAACGCGGTAAGCGTAAAGCCCGCCATCGCCCATCCTTTGCTGGCAAAGTAGAGCGAAACGAAAGTCCCGATAACCGCAAAACCAACGCCTTGTAGTGCCAGACCTAACCCTGGTTTCCAGATAAGCCCGACAACGCTCCACAGCGATGGACGTTCCCCCGCCAGGGCCGGTACTTTGCGCACTGTGCCGTTACAGGCCCACGCCAGTAAGGGTAATGCCATTGTGGTGAGCGCCAGTGCGGCAAAACCGTAATGGCTATGAATCAATAGGCCAAGCGGCGCACCAACAGCGAGGGCACCGTAAATCGCCATTCCGTTCCATGACATCACTTTGCCGGAATGTTTTGGCCCAACGATGCCTAATCCCCAGGTCAGAGCGCCCGTCAGTAACTGGCTTTCACCAAAGCCAAGAATCAAACGCCCGACGACCAACAGGGCAAATTTGAACGGTGCGGGGACGGGCAAAATCGCCGCCAGCAGCAACGCGCCCCCCGCCAGACCACAAGCTAACATCCCCTGAAGCGCCGAACGTTTTGCGCCATATTGATCGGCCAGTCGCCCGGCGTAACCACGCGTCAGCACCGTAGCCAGAAACTGAATCCCGACGGCAATGCCGACCATAGTGTTGCCATAGCCCAGTTCATGATGAACAAACAGCGGGATAACCGGCAACGGCAACCCTACGGTCATGTAGGTGAGAAAAACCGCAAAAGCGATGCGGAAGAGCGAAAAATTGGCAGAAGATCGTGTTTCGGTTTGGCTTACAGCAGTCATGCATTACTCCAGAATGCAGCGCAAGGCGAGGAGTATCCCCGTCTCATCTCTCTGGTTTCAGGGTTACGGTGCGTTGGCAGGATTTAACGCGTACGTCTTTTCTGAAGGAAATCGACAAAGCGGGAAGTTTGCCTGGAACTGGCGGCGATTGTCAATGATGTGAAAAAGGGAACCATCGGGTTCCCTTTTGCGTTAGTGCCGGAGGCCGCATTGGCGCGTAACGTCGGATGCGGCGCTGGCGCGTCTTATCCGACCTACTCCGAATTAATCTTTCAGCTTGCGCATTACCAGCGTGGCGTTAGTGCCGCCGAAGCCGAAGCTGTTAGACATAACTGTGGTCAGTTCGCGATCGGTCGTTTCGGTCACGATGTTCAGACCCGCAGCCTGCTCGTCCAGCTCTTCAATGTTGATGCTCGGGGCGATAAAACCGTGTTCCAGCATCAGCAGAGAGTAGATAGCTTCCTGTACGCCAGCAGCGCCCAGTGAGTGACCGGTCATTGCTTTGGTTGCAGAAATCGCCGGGCTCTTATCGCCGAACACTTCACGGATAGCTGCCAGTTCTTTCACGTCGCCAACCGGAGTCGAAGTACCATGAGAGTTCAGGTAGTCGATTGGGGTATCAACACCGTGCATCGCCATCTTCATGCAACGCACTGCGCCTTCGCCAGACGGAGCAACCATGTCTGCGCCATCAGACGTTGCGCCGTAGCCAACGATTTCAGCGTAGATATGAGCACCACGTGCCAACGCGTGTTCCAGTTCTTCGACCACCACCATACCGCCGCCGCCAGCGATAACGAAACCGTCACGGTGAGCGTCATAAGTACGGGAGGCTTTTTCCGGGGTGTCGTTGTATTTGGTAGACAGCGCACCCATCGCGTCGAATTCACAAGCCATTTCCCAGCACAGCTCTTCGCCGCCACCAGCAAACACGATGTCCTGTTTGCCCAGTTGGATCTGCTCTACTGCGTTACCGATACAGTGTGCGGAGGTCGCACACGCGGAGCTGATGGAGTAGTTTACACCGTGAATTTTAAACGGCGTGGCGAGACAGGCAGAAACGCCGGATGCCATCGCTTTGGTGACCACATACGGGCCAACCGCTTTCAGGCCGCGCGGGCCGCGCATTGCGTCAGCGCCGAACACCTGAAAACGCGGGGAACCGCCGCCGGAACCTGCAATCAGGCCAACGCGCGGGTTATTCTGGTAAGCTTCCGGAGAGAGGCCAGCATCTGCAATTGCCTGCTCCATAGAAAGGAATGCATAAATGGATGCGTCGCTCATAAAGCGCACAACTTTGCGGTCAATGAGGCCAGTGGTATCCAGTTTTACGTTGCCCCAGACGTGGCTACGCATGCCGGAATCCTTCAGCTCCTGAGAGAAAGTGATCCCTGAACGTCCTTCACGCAGAGATGCCAGGACTTCCTGCTGGTTATTACCGATGCTGGAAACAATGCCCAGGCCAGTAATCACTGCACGTTTCATTCAATACCTCTGTAAGTCGCACATAGAGTAAGTTTCGAATGCACAATAGCGTACACTTGTACGCCGAACAAGTCCGATCAGCCAATTAATAGAGAAATTTGCGCAGCCTGACACACATCGTTAAGATCGTCAGACTGCCCGTCAGACGAGTAACTTACGTGAAACACTACGCCATACAACCTGCCAACCTCGAATTTAATGCTGAGGGTACACCTGTTTCCCGAGATTTTGACGACGTTTACTTTTCCAATGACAACGGACTGGAAGAGACGCGTTATGTTTTTCTCGGAGGTAACCAATTAGAGGCACGCTTTCCTGAGCATCCACATCCTCTGTTTGTGGTAGCAGAGAGCGGCTTCGGCACCGGATTAAACTTCCTGACACTATGGCAGGCATTTGATCAGTTTCGCGAAGCACATCCGCAAGCGCAATTACAACGCTTACATTTCATTAGTTTTGAGAAATTTCCCCTCACCCGTGCGGATTTAGCCTTAGCGCATCTACACTGGCCGGAACTGGCTCCGTGGGCAGAACAACTTCAGGCGCAGTGGCCAATGCCCTTGCCCGGTTGCCATCGTTTATTGCTCGATGAAGGCCACGTGACACTGGATTTATGGTTTGGCGATATAAACGAACTGACCAGCCAACTGGACGACTCGCTGAATCAAAAAGTGGACGCCTGGTTTCTGGACGGCTTTGCGCCAGCGAAAAACCCGGATATGTGGACGCAAAATCTGTTTAACGCCATGGCACGACTGGCGCGTCCGGGCAGCACGCTGGCGACATTTACGTCTGCCGGTTTTGTCCGCCGCGGTTTGCAGGACGCCGGATTCACGATGCAAAAACGTAAGGGCTTTGGGCGCAAACGGGAAATGCTTTGTGGGGTGATGGAACAGACATTACCCCTCCCCTGCTCCACGCCGTGGTTTAATCGTACGGGCAGCAGCAAACGGGAAGTAGCGATTATCGGCGGTGGTATTGCCAGCGCGTTGTTGTCGCTGGCGTTATTACGGCGCGGCTGGCAAGTAACGCTTTATTGCGCGGATGAAGCCCCCGCGCTGGGTGCTTCCGGCAATCGCCAGGGGGCGCTGTATCCGCTCTTAAGTAAACACGATGAGGCGTTGAACCGCTTTTTCTCTAATGCGTTTACTTTTGCTCGTCGGCTTTACGATTTATTGCCCGTCAAATTTGATCATGACTGGTGCGGCGTCACGCAGTTAGGCTGGGATGAGAAAAGCCAGCATAAAATCGCACAGATGCTGTCGATGGATTTACCCACAGAACTGGCTGTTGCGGTCGGGGCGAATGAGGTTGAAGGCGTTACAGGTGTAGTAACAAATTGTGGCGGTATTACATATCCGCAAGGTGGATGGCTGTGTCCAGCAGAACTGACCTGTAATGTGCTGAAACTGGCGCAACAGCAAGGTTTACAGATTCGTTATCAACACCAGTTACAGGATTTATCCCGTAAGGATGACTGTTGGTTGCTGAATTTTGCAGGAGATCAGCAAGCAACGCATAGCGTGGTGGTACTGGCGAACGGGCATCAAATCAGCCGTTTCAGCCAAACATCGTCTCTGCCAGTGTATTCGGTTGCCGGGCAGGTTAGCCATATTCCGACAACGCCGGAACTAGCGGAGCTGAAGCAGGTGCTGTGCTATGACGGTTATCTCACGCCACAAAATCCGGCGAATCAACATCATTGTATTGGTGCCAGTTATCATCGCGGCAGCGAAGATACGGCGTACAGTGAGGACGATCAGCAGCAGAATCGCCAGCGGTTGATTGATTGTTTCCCGCAGGCGCAGTGGGCAAAAGAGGTTGATGTCAGTGAGAAAGAGGCGCGCTGCGGTGTGCGTTGTGCCACCCGCGATCATCTGCCAATGGTAGGCAACGTGCCCGATTATGACGTAACGCTCGTGGAATATGCTTCGCTGGCGGAGCAGAAAGATGAGGCGGTAAGCGCGCCAATTTATGACGATCTTTTTATGTTAGCTGCTTTAGGTTCTCGCGGTTTGTGCTCTGCCCCGTTGTGTGCCGAGATTCTGGCGGCGCAGATGAGCAACGAACCAATTCCGATGGATGCCAGTACGCTGGCGGCGTTAAACCCGAATCGGTTATGGGTGCGGAAGTTGTTGAAAGGTAAAGCGGTTAAGGCGGGGTAATCTGCTTTGGCATTGTTTGTCGGATGCGGCGTAAACGCCTTATCCGACCTACGCGTTACCTGTAGGCCTGATAAGACGCGATAAGCGTCGCATCAGGCATGGTGCTCCAGACGTCACAACTTACTGCTGTGAGGCCTGCTGAAACAGGTGTTCCCACATATCGGTAACCAGCGCCTGGTCACGCGGCGACAATTCACCCGCGCCAATGGCTTTTTCCAGACTCTGGCTAACGGTTGTATGTACCGCCTGGGCGGAGTGGTCATCACCACTTTCCAGTTCTGCGATGGCTAATGTCAGGTGGCCACGCAAATACCCACTGGCAAACAACTCATCATCACTGGCATGGTCAACCATACCGTCGATTAATGCCAGAATGCGTGATTCAAACTCCGCGATCATCTTCTTTCCTCATTGTAAAACGTGGCGCTGGCTTCAGTTGAGCGCTTCCGGCCACGGGAACTGTTCCGCCGTAAGTTCCGGCGTGTGATAATAATTTTGTAGTGCTTTAATGAAGCGTGCCGGACGTTCGGGAATGCCGTTTGCCAGATAATCCATTACCTGCGCATGTACCCGCCGTTGAAACACCACGCGGTCCGGTTCGAAATCCCCTTCCAGATTGTCGCAGCTAACATTAAACGGATATCCCGCCGCCACGCAGAACAACCAGTCCAGCGCCTGCGGCTTCACTTCAACATCTTCAAACTGGCTTTGCGTCTGGGCATCGCGACCGTCCGGGCAATACCAGTAGCCGAAATCAACCTGCTCACGGCGCGCTTTTCCGGCAATACACCAGTGCGAAATCTCATGAATTGCGCTGGCATAAAAGCCATGAGCAAAGACGATTCGGTTATACGGTACTTCCGCATCAGCAGGAAGATAGATCGGTTCGTCGTCGCCTTTAATCAGACGGGTATTAAATTCATCGGCAAAGCAGCTATTAAAAATCTCAATCAACTGCTCATAGTGGTGTGTACTGTTCATTAGTTCATCCCCAACCAGTGGAGGATCTCCTGTCCGTGGCTATCGTAAAGTAATTTTGCACTCATCACCGCCGAGACGATAACGATCATCGGGCGGATCAGCTTTTGTCCTTTGCTCAACACCAGTCGTGAACCCATGCGCGCGCCGAGGAACTGCCCCACCAGCATCACAAAGCCCGTCGCCCAAATCACTTTGCCGCCGAGAATAAACAACAGCAGACCGCCAATGTTTGACGTTGCGTTAAGTAATTTGGCGTGAGCAGTGGCTTTGGCGAGGTTGAATCCGCACAGCGTAACGAAGGCCAGCGCGTAAAACGATCCGGCAGCCGGACCAAAGAATCCATCGTAAAAACCGACGCAGCCCCCCGCCACCAGCGCAAATGGCAGTCCATACATCCGGCGCTGGCGATCTTCTTCACCCAGCTTTGGCATCAGCAAGAAATAGAGGCCGATACAAATCACCAGAATGGGCAAAATCTGCCGTAAGACATCAGCCTGAACATACTGCACCAGTAATGCGCCGCTCATTGAGCCGACAAAGGTCATGGCGATATTGAGTTTCTGATCGCTTAAACTAACCACTTTGCGGCGAATAAAGTAGATAGTGGCGGAAATAGAGCCGCCGCAGGCTTGCAGTTTATTGGTTGCCAGCGCGTTAGCCGGAGACATCCCCGCCGCCATCAATGCCGGAATGGTGAGTAACCCACCGCCACCGGCAATCGAGTCGATAAATCCCGCCAGCATGGCGACAAAAAAGAGAACTCCCAGCAGCAGCGGGGAAACCATAAACAGGCTATTAAACGTTTCCATTAGATCACGTGCTCATCCAGTAGCGCCTGGCAGGAAGGCGGCAACGGAGGCGGTGTCTTCTTCTCAGGCTTTGTTGTTCCCGGTTTTGGTGGTTCAAACCAGCTTTGCAGTTCTGCCCCGCAACCATCGCCCGGTGGCGGTAAAGGTTGATCTTCACACTCCAGGCTATCGGCAGGACAACGTAGTCGTACATGCATATGGGCGCGATGCTGGAACCAGGGCCGCACTTTGCGTAACCAGTCGCGATCGGTGCCCGCATCAAGGCAAAGTTGTTGTTTAATCGCCGGATTAACAAAAATGCGCGTGACGTCTTTGTCCTGCGCGGCGAGTTTAATCAAGCTGAAAATTTCCGGCTTCCACAGCGTCGGGACAACGTGTTTACCGTCGCGGGAAACTAAATCTAACGCTTGCGGGCGCAAGAGCTGCGCGGAGGTCCAGCGTGTTTTTGGCAGTTGCAGGAAGATATCGACATCCAGTCCAGTCTGGTGGCTGGCGTGACCGCCGTTGAAACGACCACCAGCAGGCATCCCCATATCGCCAATCAGCACCGTACCCATACCCAGATTGCTCACCTGGCGACTCAGACGCTGGATAAACATCACCAGATCCGGGTGTCCGAAATAGCGACGCTGATCGGTACGCATGACCTGATAATGTTCGGACTGTATCGGCAGCGTGTCAGCACCGACGATACAGCCATTTGAAAAACTGCCTATCGATTGTGCACTACCCGGCACAGGTTGGGTTATTTTTTGCCACGGCGTCGCTGCCAGGCTGGCGCTACTGGCAAGCAGGGCCAGCAGCACAATCGCAGTTTTGTTCATTTTTACCAGCGTGGAATATCAGTCTTCACATCAGCATTTTGCGCCCGTTGCCGTAACAGGTGATCCATTAAAACGATCGCCAGCATCGCTTCAGCGATCGGCACCGCGCGGATCCCAACACACGGATCGTGACGGCCTTTGGTGATCATCTCAACTTCTTCGCCAAAGCGGTTAATCGTGCGCCCCGGCACAGTAATGCTTGAGGTCGGTTTCAGCGCCATATGGGCAATGATTTGCTGCCCGCTGCTGATACCACCAAGAATGCCGCCCGCATGGTTGCTCTGGAAACCGTCTTTGGTGATTTCGTCACGGTTCTGGCTGCCACGCAGCGCTACCACGTCAAAACCATCACCAATTTCCACACCTTTCACCGCGTTAATGCTCATTAGCGCATGGGCGATGTCGGCATCCAGGCGGTCAAAAACCGGCTCGCCAAGTCCGGCGGGTACGCCACTGGCAACGACGGTGACTTTCGCGCCGATGGAGTCACCCTCTTTTTTCAGCGCGCGCATCAGTTCATCTAACGCGTCGATTTTGTCCGGGTCCGGGCAGAAAAACGGATTTTGCTCGACCTGCGACCAGTCTTTGATTTCCAGCGGAATATCACCCATCTGGGTCAGGCAGCCGCGAATCTCAATGCCAAATTTCTCGGCGAGATATTTTTTGGCAATCGCCCCTGCTGCAACGCGCATAGCGGTTTCGCGGGCGGAAGAACGTCCACCGCCGCGATAATCGCGCAGGCCGTATTTTTGTTCATAGGTGTAATCGGCATGACCTGGACGGAAAACGTCCTTAATCGCACTATAATCCTGAGAACGCTGGTCGGTATTTTCGATCAACAATCCGATGCTGGTGCCAGTAGTAACACCTTCAAAAACACCGGAGAGAATTTTGACCTGATCCGGCTCGCGGCGCTGGGTGGTATAGCGCGATGTCCCAGGTCGACGACGATCAAGGTCATGTTGCAAGTCCGCTTCCGTCAGCGGAATGCCTGGCGGAACACCATCGACGATGCAGCCGAGCGCCAGCCCGTGCGATTCGCCGAAGGTGGTTACGCGAAAGAGTTGTCCAATTGTGTTTCCAGCCATCACGGCTCCGTTATTGTTGTGTTTGCGTGTTTACTTAATCTTTATAAATCGCGAAATGTTCTCGTGCGGCAATAAGCTGCTCTTTAGTGAGCATAAACACACCATCGCCGCCGTTATCAAACTCCAGCCAGGTGAACGGAACATCCGGATATTGTTCCATAAGATGTACCATGCTGTTGCCCACTTCACAAATCAGCACGCCATCATCAGCGAGGTAATCTGCCGCGTTACCAAGAATGCGACGCGTCAGTTTCAGGCCGTCAGTGCCAGATGCCAGACCGAGTTCCGGCTCGTGGCGGTATTCGTTTGGCAGGTCGGACATATCTTCCGCATCGACATACGGCGGGTTGGTGACAATCAGGTCGTACTGCACTTTCGGCAAATCACGGAACAAGTCGGAACGAATCGGAATGACGTTGTGGATCAAACCGTGTTCTTCGATGTTCTGTTCAGCAACCGCCAGCGCGTCGGGAGAGATGTCTACCGCGTCGACTTCCGCTTCCGGGAAGGCATAAGCACAGGCAATGGCGATGCAGCCGCTACCGGTACACATATCTAAAATGTGCTGCGGTTGCTTGCTGATGAGTCCGGCAAATTTATTGTTGATCAGTTCACCAATCGGCGAGCGCGGCACCAGCACGCGTTCATCGACGTAAAATTCATGGCCACAGAACCAGGCTTTATTGGTCAGGTAAGCCACCGGAATGCGTTCGTTGACGCGGCGGATCACGCGCTCAACAATACGGTGTTTTTCGCTGGAAGTCAGACGCGCGGTGCGCATATCTTCCGGAATATCCAGCGGCAGGTAGAGTGAAGGCAACACCAGTTGCACGGCTTCATCCCACGGGTTATCGGTGCCGTGGCCGTACCAGATATTCGCCGCGCTGAAGCGGCTCACCGACCAGCGCAACATGTCCTGAATGGTTTGCAGCTCATTTACTGCTTCATCAACGAAAATTTTATCCACGTATTCCTCCAGGGCATGATCGCAATAATTTCGGCGGCTAGTTTGCCATGAAGATGACGATAAATCAGCATTCACGCGCGGTGAGTGAGGAAAAATACGTTTAAAACGATCGATTGTGCTACGAGTCAGGTAAACTGTAGGAAAATTAGAAATAGAGACAGTTAAATGAAAAAGAAAACAACACTTAGCGAGGAGGACCAGGCGCTGTTTCGCCAGTTGATGGCGGGGACTCGCAAGATTAAGCAGGACACGATTGTCCACCGACCGCAGCGTAAAAAAATCAGCGAAGTACCGGTCAAGCGGTTGATTCAGGAGCAGGCCGATGCCAGCCATTATTTTTCCGATGAGTTTCAGCCATTATTAAATACCGAAGGTCCGGTGAAATATGTTCGCCCGGATGTCAGCCATTTTGAAGCGAAGAAACTGCGGCGCGGTGATTATTCACCGGAGTTGTTTCTTGATTTGCACGGTCTGACGCAGTTGCAAGCCAAACAGGAACTGGGGGCGTTGATTGCCGCCTGCCGCCGTGAACATGTGTTTTGTGCCTGCGTGATGCATGGTCACGGGAAGCATATTTTGAAGCAGCAAACGCCGCTGTGGCTGGCGCAGCATCCACATGTAATGGCATTTCACCAGGCACCAAAAGAGTATGGTGGCGATGCGGCTTTGTTGGTGTTGATTGAAGTGGAAGAGTGGCTGCCGCCTGAATTGCCCTGAATGCTGGCATCGAATGCTGTAGAGGGAAAGTTCGCCTTAGCCATCATATCATAAAACAGACGCCGGAAATGACGACAGGGCCAGATGGCCCCGTCGACTTGTGAAAATATCGTCACTACAATTCATTCAGTACATACTGGAATCGGCACGTAGAATCAATCGGTTGTCGGCTACTGGTGTTCACATTTACCACGATATCATGTAGCTGTTTATCGGTTACCGGATGCCGTGTGGGAGAAACCGTTACCGTTGATTTATCGCAACCGTAGGAGGTAAAGGTTAACAGTTCCGAGACCACGCGGCAGTATGCACCTCTGCTATCAAAAACGCTGCCATCACAGAGTTTGCCATCTTCCATCAGGTAGGTCGAAAGCGTGGTGGTGATTGTCGAGCCATTGGATTGCAACTGTAACGCCTTATTGTGGCTGACGTAATTCTCACTCCACGAGATGTCATACGACGCGACAGGGATCGTCGGACATACTGTGGCATGGTTCGTTGGCCCAGTATATCTCCCGAATCCGGGTTGATCTGTGATCGTATAAAAAGAAGCGAGCCACGGGCAACCATAACTGTCGGACTGAACGGTTATCTTAAACGTCTCATATGCACACTGAAATGTCGCCGTATTTATCCCAGGACAATTCGAGCTATCAGCATTACCGTAGTCAGTTAAGATCAACACTGGCGCTGGTCCCGACCCCGTCCACGAAATAACGCTGGCTTGCTCGTTCTTCCTTATGGCATCGTTGTACACCCCATAGGCCGCCTCGTTGGGAGTTAACACCGTGACATACAAACCTCCGGTGTTATGAATAGACATTTTCCCCTTCCCATAATAAATCTTCACACTGTCGAAACTCGCGCTGGTGAGTTTATCCCCGGCATAGCTCTTTGGAACGCTCGCACTCATCACCAGCAACACCAGGCTCGCAAAAATCATTGTCCATTTTTTCATGTTAAAAATACTCAAAGGTTGCCGTCGCCGTAGCGCTGAAATCACCGGACGTCACATCCCGCCCGCCCTTCGCCTGTAGCCAGGCATTAAAATTGAGACTGTTATTGCCCTGGTTTAGCGGGAACGTGACACCCGTTGTGCTGTTGACTGGCACCGCCGCGCCTGCCGCCGTTTCAATACCAATCCCAGCTCCGGATGCAGAAGATGAGGCGTCAAAGGCCAGAAATCCGGGCAGTTCGCTATCTTCCGTTCCCGTCAGCGTTACCCTGACGCTAAACAGCGTGGAGCTTTTGCAATCCTTCAATTGAAATACTAACGGTACTCGCTCTGACTGCCCGAGGTTCATTAAATCGCTGGCGGCAATGGTGGGAAAGTGCACCTCCGCCAACAGGCTACCGTTGATCACTGGCGTACAGGATTTACCGAGCAAATTACCGGTAAAGTGCAGGTTGTCGACCGCCGGGGCAGTAACGCTGTACAACAGCATCAGGCTACAGATAAAAACCAACGCACGCTTTTTCTTCATTGATAATCCACCTGTAACGTGGCCCAGGCTTCAAAGTCTGCCTCAGGCAAATCGACACCGCTCTTTTTGACCGGTACTGCGGTTAACACCGGTAAGGCCGTTTCATTCACCACCAGTGCCGTATTGAGCTTAAAGCTCTGCCCTGCCTGTTTAAGCCGAATCGCCAGGCCAGAGATATCGGTGCTAACCGCGGCATCGTCAAAGTCGCTCTGCGTACCGCTCCAGCTCAATTTCATTTCCATTGATGGGTCGCGAACCGCCGTATCACAGGTAATGGAATACGGCACGGTTTGCTCATAGTTACTGCCATTAATGTCATCAACAAAAACATCCTGAAAGGTTATTTCAATGGTTTTACCGTTGCTAATAGTGCAGTTAGGTGGCTGCACTAAATAGCCGTGAAAAGAGACATTTGAGAGTGCCATCGAGCTAAAGCCCCACAGCATAAGAAGTGAGATCCGTTTCATTGGTAATCCACCACAATTGTGGCACTGGCGTTAAATTCCGCTGCCGATAAGGTTGTACCACTCTGTTTCACCGGCACTGCTTCGAGTGCAGGGACGCCCGAGGAAAAATTAAACGGCAACCATGAACCAGACGTTAAGTCGAGTGTTGAGTGATCACTACTTTTCTGAACCCGAATACCAAACCCTGAAATACCTGTGCTGATAACTGTTTCACCGTTGATCACAACCGTTGTTGCCCGCATCTGTAAACGCAGGTCATCCATTGCCAGGTTGTTACAAACAAGCGAGTAATCAATGGGTTGTTTATAACCTACCCCATCGATCTTATTGATGAATACATTACCAAACTCAACCGTCGCACCATTAACCGTGCAAGGAGGAGGGGCATCAACGAGCACTCGTAAACTCAAACTTACTGATTTACTCCCTGCAACTGCAAAGTCGCTACCAATACAACACATCAGTAACCATGTTCCCGCCCAGACTGAACAAGATCTTTTCATACTTACTTCCCCGTCATTAACCTTTGCGGCTCTGCTCTTCATCAACCTGACAACTGTTGCCGCTACAGGTGAAAAAGAGTGGCATCCGTGCGCCATAGTCGTTGACATAGGTCAGCACCGGCACGCTAGCCATCTTCACCTTGAGCGGTGCGGAGGTTTTTGGCGACATCACTATCGGCGAGAAACCGTCTGCCGGATTGCCATTTTTTTGCGCGCTGGCATTACTGAAAATGACGTAATACGGAGTAGGGTTATTGACGGTAAATTCCTGACCGTTACGGGTTAAGGTCACTTTATGCTGCCATGGGTTTTGCATGCTAGCTTTTTCCAGGGCTTTAGGTCGCCAGAAAAGTTTGATGCGTGTCTGCAGCGCAATTTGTAACGTATTGGCTTTGTTCGATTTCGGCGGAATTTCACGCACATTGAAATAAAATATCGATTCACGATCGGCAGGCAATTTATGGATATCTGGCAATCCCTGAATTTTCACCTGACCATTCATCATTGCATCAATGCGCTGTACGGGGGGCAATACTGCCAGCGGCGAACTAATCTTGACGCCCTTTTCATCTTCGATCCAGCTTTGTGCCAGATAAGGCTGTTTCGGGTCGTTATTACGCAGCGTGACGCTGATGGATTTATCGCTTTCATTAAAAATCAGGCGAGTACGATCGGGCGTTACTGACGCCAGAGCAGAAAAACTTACCGTTGCAGCCAGTAACGACAGTACCGTTGCCAATGTTTTGACAGAGAGATGTTTAGTCATGGATCATTCCTTAATCACGTTATTGGTTCGATGAAACAGACATCGGCGGTTCCATTGGTGTCACCTGTTGTGTCTGCTCCTGAATTACAGGTTGAATATCATGCGTTATGACGGGAGCACTTCCCCCTTTTTGCTGGCATGGCAACAACAAGCCATTGAACAGGTCATTCGGTAACGGATCTGGCAGGCTGATATCGCAGTGAGATTCTCCCTCCCAGAAAACGGTCATATGTTCACCCGGCTTAACGCCTGCAAGATAAACATTACCTTCGTCATCAACCAGCCCAACTTGTTGTTGATTATCGTTTTTCACTTCCGCCCCAAATGGCGGATGGCTGCCATCCTGCAAGCGCAGCACTACCATCGCCTTCTCACCGCTGATCACCGCAAATTTACGGTAGCCAATAGCGCCTTCCGTCAGCGTTGCCTGGACCACCGATTGGGTAGCTTCGGCGTTTTCCGGTAGTTTGTTCAAATCGATATAAGCCTGGTTACGGTAGTAATCATTAACATCTGCCACCACCGCTTTCCCGAACATGTTGGTATAAACGGCGGAACCATTACCTTCGACCGGCACATTAGCAACGCCATCGGCGTCGATTAGCAGACGTGTGCCTCCCATATTTTGCGTACGATGCAACGCCCCGCCGTGAGCAGTCAGTGTTACACCGCCCTGTAAGGAGACCCCCGCAGATGTGTATTGCCCCTCATGGTAGTTTGCACTCAGGTCAACTTTTGCCAGCGTACCGTCATGACTGTAATAACCATCAAGACTGGTGTGATTTTCACTGGTTCCGGCGCTCAACGTATAGTGGCTAGCGTCATCGATGCGGTGATACAAACTCGCCTGGCTGCTGTCGGCACCACTGCCATAATTGCCGTTGTAACTGATGGTGCTGTTGTCACCCCATGGCAAACTCAAGGACAGATAAACACCTTTGTCGGCACTTTTATCATATTCGTAGCGATAACCGGTGAGAGAAACGCTCAGGTTGCGAAGACTTCCTAAATTGAAATAATGAGAAAGCATCATGTTGTAGTTGGTCTGATCCTCGCGATCCCAATAGGTATGGTGAGAATAATTGAGATAGACCGAAACGCGCGCATCCCTAAAGTTCTGGTTGTAAGTGACCGTGTACATTTCCTTGTCGTTACCCGTGCGCGCACGGTCGGTGTCGTTCGCATCCAGATACTCACTCATGGTCATGTAGTTTTTTTCAGAGAAGCGATATCCGGCAAACGTCACCCGACTGTTGAGTTCATCGAAATCTTTGGCATAGCTGACGCGATAAGAGTTGCCGTCCAGCGTTTTGTTGCCATACACGCTGTTATCGTCGAGTTGAACACGAGAGTGAGTGACATCAAACGCTAGCGCTCCGAACAGCGCGAGGTCACGACCGAGGCCTAACGCTGCCGACTGGTAGTTTTCATCGGCCAATGCCCCGCCGTAGAGCGACCAGCCATTCGCAATCCCCCATGACGCCTCACCGCCCGAGAAGAAGCTGCCTGCAACCTGATGGTCCCAGTTTTGTGGACGCCCCATTGTCACTTTGTAACGCACCTGACCGGGGCGGGTCAGAAACGGCATGGACGCCGTGCTGACGTCATATTCCTGTACCTGACCGTTTTGTTCTTCAATGCGGACATGCAGCGTGCCAGATACGGAATCGCCAATATCCTGAATGCGGAATGGACCTGCGGGCACCTGGGTTTCGTAAATGACACGGCCCATTTGGGTTACGGTCACTTTAGCGGTAGTGTGTGCAACGCCGGAAATATCGGGTGCGTAGCCGCGCATGTTTGGCGGTAACATTTGATCATCGGTACTGATGCTGCCGCCAATGTAACTGAAGCCATCAAAAATATCGGAGTTGAGATAATCTTCACCCAGCGAAAGTTTGGCTTTTAATGACGGCAAGGCGCGCCAGGCGTAGTAACGGCTCCACTCCCAGTTTTTTTGCGTACCGCTATCATCAGTGTCGCCGTCATCGTTACTGCGGGTATGTTGGTAATCGCTCTGCCAGTCGGCTCGTAAGCGCCACGGCCCCACGTTAACGCCGACCGTACCATTACCGCTGATGTCGTTAGTGTCATCCCCCCCATTTTCATGTCGGGTTTGTGCGTTGATACTGTAATCGGCAATAAGCCCAGGAATCCCCTCATCCCAACGCGAAGGTGGGTCCCAGTCATCGTCAGTGTATTCGAGATATGCCTGTGGCACAGAAACTAAGAGCGCAGATTGACTTAAATCGCCCTTAATTTCCATACCTCCTATTTGGTCAGTTTTCAGACATTGTCCATCATGACCCCATTGCAAACTCTTCGCAAAATCATCTTTGAAGCCAAACTGGGCTATCAGTTCAGGTGGTAAGCAGGCATATGATTTATTCGGATCGTTTTCAGCTACATACCAATAGATATCGTATTCATCAGGTAATGGGTGATTATTTACATGAACACGTAAATTGTATTTCCCTGGTTCAACATACCCTTTTTGAGAAAAACGCCCCAGATCAATTTTGGTATTTCCTTTTAACTCCAGAAATCGAGCATCAAATTGAATGGTATCATCTGCCAGTACATTAAAAGGACTCCCGGAAATTGCCAGAGCAATCCACCATGAAAGCCCCCGTAAACGAAGAAAAGAATGTTCAGGCATCTACGTATCCATCCATGATTATTATAATTTAGTTATCTTTTATTTATAAACCCCATAACATTGCAGTTATGGGGGAACAGCATAATTAGAGATATGTAATCTGGAACGTCGTTAGCGTTTCAAACGGCGCTGGGGTTGGTGTTACCGCTGCAGTTTCACCTACTAACCAGGCTTTAAAGTTCAACGTTTGTTTCTGTTTGCCTTTTCCTGTTGAACTGTCCATCGCGATGTCCTGATCGATGCCTGCCCCCAGGTCATAACCAGTACCACGTTGGTCGCCAATCACCAGACTTACATTTGGAATTTCAGTTCCATTATCCATGTTAGACAGGGAATAGTTTTTTGAGTTGCCGGAGTACGGATTACCAGTGAATGTCGTGGTCATTGTCGTTTCAGTATTGAAATTACAATCCTGTAAACGAATCTGGAAATCTTTAGGTGTGGTAGTCTTGCCACCGGTTAAAGAACCTGTACCAATGCTGCCCATATCCACTTCCAGTTTATGATCGTCAGGAACAATCGAGCACGGAGAGTCTTCAATTGTGCCGTAAAATCTCACTGTACCGTTGTTACCTGCGGCAACGACTGATGCTGAAGTCAGCGCCCCCATGAGCATTGCCGTGGCAACTGCTGCTTTTACAAACTTACTCATTATTTGTCCTTAAATCATAAATAATTAGAATATAAGCCAACTGAAATATTGACGCAGAGCTTCTTCAATTTTTACAGCGACTTTTAACCAGCCAATGAACAGATTTTCAGCTCCTGAAAAAACAGGTTCCTTGATATAATATTCTTTGGCGTGCCGAACATATTGATATTTTAATATGACTGACGCAATTTAGATTTTCTAACATTCAAAGTTAGAAATGCTTAATTAATAGGCAGGAATAATAATTACTGAAATTTTTCATCTCAATCATGAAGAATAAGTTCAAAAAAACGGCAAATGCAAAAACCCAGTGAATAAATTAAAGTCAAAAACAATCACATGGCAATGACTATCTTGTGATATTAATTTCGCAACGATATAATATTAAAACACTATAATTAATATAAAATCAAGACCCAATTATATTTTTCACTTTAGTCATTATTTACCTAAAAATGCTTCCAGAAAAATAATTTATGAATAAAAGTAAATTCTCTTTCAATATGTAAATTTTTACAAATAAAAGCGTCATGCCGTATAAAATAAAGACCATTCGATCACAAGCGGATCATTGTTAGTACAATAAGATTGAATAAATTCAACATTGCCAGAAAAAATAAAGGCCCGATAGCTTACGCCAGCGGGCCTTGTGCATGCGTATTAAATCGCCTTTGCCATCTTCAAATTACATGGGCTCATCTGCCAGTTAAATGTGCCGTTTCCGCTTTCATCAAGCGTTACGCTGGCAATGGCCGAGGTGGTAAACATAGGCGGCGTTTCGCCCGGACATAACTCAGCAACCAGATACCCGACTAAGGGTAAGTGGGAGATCACCAGTACCGAAGCAACACCTTCATTGGTCAACGCCTGCAAATAGGCACTGACCAGACCAACATCGCCGCAGGGCGTTAACTCCGGCAGAACTTCTGCACTGGAAGGCAGGTTCAGACAATCCCCTACTTCTTCCAGTGTTTGCTCGGCTCGCAGGAACGGGCTCACCAGAACGCGTTCGATTTCCACTTTTTGACCTTTCAGCCAGTTCGCCATCAGGCGAGATTCGTCACAACCGTTAGTAGTCAGAGGACGAACCGAATCACTGGCGGCATCGAGGGCTGCGTCGCCGTGACGCATGATAAAAACTTGCATATTGCACCGCTTTTGTTAACCAGATTCGCCCATTTTCTTTCATCTGAAACCAGAGAAAGAAAACGGTGGCCGGCATTGTGCCTTATCCATTCACCGAATGAAACGCTGTTTTTTACCTCAATGGCGTAAGTATAGTCAATATGCGTTTACATTTTGAGCAACACTCCGCCATTCAGCGCGGATTCATATAGCTTTGACCTTCTTATTGCAGGTCAGTTGCAGTTGTTTTCCAAAAACTTTCCCCACGCTTGCTCATCTCGACTAAACGCTCGCAAGGGGTAAAACGGGAACCATACTGCGTGGCCAGTCGTTGCATTATTGCAACCACTTCACCCGCACCGAGAGAATCGATGTAGCGGAACGGACCACCGAGAAATGGCGGAAAACCAATGCCAAATACCGCGCCAATATCTCCGTCACGCACGCTACGGATAACCTGCTCGTCCAGACAACGTACTGCTTCATTCAGCATCAACATCACACACCGTTCAGCTACCTGCGGTGCGGAGAGTCGCCCCTGCCCTTGTGTGCCAATGAGCGGGTAAATGGCGGGATCGACCTGTTTTTTGCTTTTACGCCCTTTCTGACCATAAAGATAGAAACCCCGGCCATTTTTTCTGCCTTTGCGATCGTCGTTCAAAATTGAAGAAACAACATTTGCAGGCGCGCTAAAACGTTCTCCATAAGCGGCTTCCAGTACAGGAATAATTTTAGTCCCGGTGTCGATTCCTACCTCATCCAAAAGTTGGATTGGGCCTACCGGAAAACCAAATTTCACCAGCGCGGTATCAATGTGCTCTACCCGTTCACCTTCGGTCAACATGCGGATAGCTTCATTAATGTAAGGCGCTAAGATGCGATTGACGTAAAACCCGGCTTTGTCACGCACGACAATTGGCGTTTTGCCCTGTTTTTTCGCCAGTTTTACTGTGGTGGCGATGGTTTGCGCCGATGTACCGGCATGGGGAATAATTTCTACCAACGGCATTTTTTCCACCGGACTGAAGAAATGCAGGCCAATAACTTGCTCAGGTCGCGCGGCGTGAGCGGCGATATCGCCAATCGGTAAAGATGACGTGTTCGAAGCAAAGATGGTATGAGCGGCGCAATTTTGCTCAACTTCCGCCACCATTTGTTGTTTTAATTCGAGATTTTCAAACACCGCTTCAATAATCAGATCGCGATGGGCAAAGCCGCGATAGTCCGTCGTTCCGGAGATTAATGCCAGCTGTCTGTCACGTTCGCTGGCTTTGAGATGACGACGGCGAACTTTGCCCTCCAGCTGATCCCAACTGTACTTCAGCGCATGATTTATGCCCTGCGGGTTGATATCTTTAATTCTGACCGGAAGCCCCGCTTTACAAGCAGTGACATAAGCAATACCGCCGCCCATCAAGCCACCACCTAAAATTCCCACGCTGTTTAATGGCGCAGGCTGCGCATCACTGCCAGGATCTTTCTTCACGTCCGTACTGGCAAAAAAGATACTACGCAGCGCCTGCGATTGCGGCGTCATCGCCAGTTCACCAAACGCCCGAGCTTCAGCGTCATAGCCGCTACTGGTGCCTTGCGCTAATCCGTTTTCGATAACTTCAAGAATGCGTTCTGTCGCCGGATAGTTACCCTGAGTTTTGTGTTCTGTTTTCTTGCCGACCATTTTGAACAGCAGCGCACGACCTAACGGCCCCGCCAGAATACGCTCGCGTACAGGTAGAGGGCGTGAAGATGGACGATCCTGCTTTGCCAGCTCAACAGCGGCTTCCAGCAAAATGGAGTGTGGAACAACGTCATCCACCAGCCCCAGCTTTACTGCCTGTTTCGCCCGAAGTTGTTTTCCGGTGAGGATCATCTCTAATGCTGTGCTGACACCTATCAGGCGCGGTAAACGCTGGGTGCCGCCTGAACCGGGTAACAATCCAAGTTGTACTTCAGGCAAACCGAGCACCGTTTTAGGATCATCAGTACACACGCGACCGTGGCACGCCAGCGCCAACTCCAGCCCGCCGCCCAGGCAAGCGCCATGAATAGCCGCGATAACCGGAACGGGCAAAGCATGAATCTCCGCCATTAACTGTTGACCCTGCCGCGCCAGTGCTTCCGCTTCTTGCGCCGTTTTGCAGTTGGCGATCATGTTGATGTCTGCGCCAGCAATGAAGTTGTCTGGTTTCGCGGAGATAAACACCACGCCGCGCAACTCTTTGTTTTCACGGAGTTGCTTAATAATGGCGCGCACCTGCGAGGCAAACTCCGCCTTCAGGGTATTCATTTTCTCACCCGGTACGTCGATGGTGATAACAGCAATGTTGTCCAGACGGACATTAAGGGTAAACGCTGATGCCATTTCCATTATTCCGCCTCCAGAACCATCGCCGCACCAAGCCCACCCGCAGCACAGGCGGTCACTAAACCAAATCCACCGCCGCGACGGCGAAGTTCATGCAATGTCTGGGTAATCATCCGCGCGCCGGTCGCCGCGAAGGGATGCCCGTAAGCAATCGAGCCGCCAAGCACGTTAAATTTGCTATCGTCCACTTCGCCAGTGGCATGTGCACGCCCCAGTACGTCGCGCGCAAAACGTTCGCTGCCAAGCAACTGAATATTGGCCAGCGTCTGGGCGGCAAAAGCTTCGTGCATATCAATCAATGTCAGATCGGCCATCGTCAATCCAGCGCGTTCCAGCGCCAGCGGCGTTGACCAGGCCGGGCCGAGCAACATGTCCTGCCAGACATCAATAGCGGTAAATGCGTAGCTACGCAGATATCCCAGCGGCACCAGGCCCAATTCTTTCGCCCGCGATTCAGTCATCAGGATCACCGCCGCTGCGCCATCGGTCAGCGGCGTACTGTTTGCTGCCGTTACCGTCCCGTGTTTACGATCAAACGCCGGGTGCAGCTTTGCGTAATCAGCAAGAGAGGAATTACCGCGAATATTGTTGTCTTCGACAAGCGGTTGTTTATAAGGGGGGATAAAGGCAGTCATCACCTCTTCTTTGAGTTTACCGTCTGACCACGCCTGAGCGGCCCGCTGATGCGAACGGTGCGCTAATGCATCTTGCTGTTCGCGAGTAATACCGTAGGTTTTCGCCATTTGTTCAGCGGTGTCGCCCATCCGCAAGCCAGTAGAGTATTCCGCCACTGCCGGAGGCACCGGCATTAAGTCGCGCAAACGCAGGCGAGAGAATAGTTTCAGGCGCTGGCTCATGGTTCGAGCTTTGTTGACATCAACCAGCACGCGCGCCAGTTTTTTACTGACGCCAATTGGCAATACGGAAGAGGAATCGGCCCCACCGGCAATCCCCGCGCGAATAGTTCCCGCCATCAGGCTTTCTGCGACGTTTGCAATCGCCTGGAAACTGGTAGCGCAAGCGCGGCTGACGCTGTAAGCATCGGTATGCACATTCATTCCGGTGCCAAGAACAATTTCACGCGCAATGTTGGGGGCTTCAGGCATTTGTACGACCTGACCAAAAACCAGTTGTTCAATCACTTCGGCGGGGATCTCGCTGCGTGCCAGCAATTCGCCTACGACCATCTTCCCCAAATCAACAGCGGGAATGCCATGAAAAGCCGTCGCCTGACGGGCAAAAGGCGTACGTAAGCCGCTAACAATGGCGATACGATCGCCCTGGCGGGTAATCAGCGGTAAAACCTGACCCATAACACTCCCCTGTAAAAAAATAAATAAAGTGGTCTGACCTGATCATAGTCTTAACCATTTTTTTACATTTAGCCAAGTGGAGAAAAGGGAAAGTGGGAGCTATGACACAGAGAGAAAAGAGGAAGAGAAAATAAAAACGCCCCCGCCAGGAACTGACAGGGGCGTATATACCCGAGAGGAATTAACGCAGACCCAGCTGGAAGATCAACATTTCAGCTTCGCAGGCAAAAGTGAAATCGATATCCAGGCGCACACCGTCAGACTCTTCAGTGAAAGTCGGGGTGATTTTGCACGGTTCGGATTCCACGCTACGGGCTTTTTCAGTCAGCGCCGCCAGCGTTTGTTCTGCTTCTGCGCGGTTTGCAAACACGCGGCTGTAAGACGCGGTGCAGTCGGAGTTGTCCATAATGGTGCCAACATCCATACAGCAGCAAACCGGGGTTTCATCAGCACTACATTTACTCATCGTTGATTTCCTCTGTATGTGCACCCAAGGTGCCAGATAAACGTTGTGGATATTTTACGCTTCCGGAAAGTGCTGCTCCAGTTGTTAATTCTGCAAAATCGGATAAGTGACCGAAATCACACTTAAAAATGATCTAAAACAAAATTCACCCGAATCCATGAGTGCGCCACCTCCAAATTTTGCCAGCTGGATCGCGTTTCTTAGATCATATTTGAAAAAAGATAGAAACATACTTGCAACATTCCAGCTGGTCCGACCTATACTCTCGCCACTGGTCTGATTTCTAAGATGTACCTCAGACCCTACACTTCGCGCTCCTGTTACAGCACGTAACATAGTTTGTATAAAAATAAATCATTGAGGTTATGGTCATGAGCCAGAAAACCCTGTTTACAAAGTCTGCTCTCGCAGTCGCAGTGGCACTTATCTCCACCCAGGCCTGGTCGGCAGGCTTTCAGTTAAACGAATTTTCTTCCTCTGGCCTGGGCCGGGCTTATTCAGGGGAAGGCGCTATTGCCGATGATGCAGGTAACGTCAGCCGTAACCCCGCGTTGATTACCATGTTTGACCGCCCGACATTTTCTGCGGGTGCGGTTTATATAGATCCGGACGTAAATATCAGCGGAACGTCTCCGTCTGGTCGTAGCCTGAAAGCCGATAATATCGCGCCTACGGCATGGGTTCCGAACATGCACTTTGTTGCACCGATTAACGACCAATTTGGTTGGGGGGCTTCAATTACCTCTAACTATGGTCTGGCGACAGAGTTTAACGATACTTATGCAGGCGGTTCTGTCGGTGGTACCACCGACCTCGAAACCATGAACCTGAACTTAAGCGGTGCATATCGCTTAAATAATGCATGGAGCTTTGGTCTTGGTTTCAACGCCGTCTACGCTCGCGCGAAAATTGAACGTTTCGCAGGCGATCTGGGGCAACTGGTGGCTGGTCAGATTAGGCAATCTCCTGCTTGGCTGACTCCTCAGGGGCAAGCATTAGCAGCTACCGCCAACAGCATCGACAGTAATACCAAAATCGCTCACCTGAACGGTAACCAGTGGGGCTTTGGCTGGAACGCCGGGATTCTGTACGAACTGGATAAAAACAACCGCTACGCATTGACCTACCGCTCTGAAGTGAAAATTGACTTCAAGGGTAACTACAGCAGCGATCTTAACCCGGCTTTTAATAACTACGGTTTGCCAATTCCTACCGCGACAGGTGGCGCAACGCAGTCGGGTTATCTGACGCTGAACCTGCCTGAAATGTGGGAAGTGTCGGGTTATAACCGTGTTGATCCGCAGTGGGCAATTCACTATAGCCTGGCTTACACCAGCTGGAGTCAGTTCCAGCAACTGAAAGCGACATCAACGAGTGGCGACACGCTGTTCCAGAAACATGAAGGCTTTAAAGATGCTTACCGCATCGCGTTGGGTACCACTTATTACTACGATGATAACTGGACCTTCCGTACCGGTATCGCCTTCGATGACAGCCCAGTTCCGGCACAGAATCGTTCTATCTCCATTCCGGACCAGGACCGTTTCTGGCTGAGTGCAGGTACGACTTACGCATTTAATAAAGATGCTTCAGTCGACGTTGGTGTTTCTTATATGCACGGTCAGAGCGTGAAAATTAACGAAGGCCCATACCAGTTCGAGTCTGAAGGTAAAGCCTGGCTGTTCGGTACTAACTTTAACTACGCGTTCTGATAACGCGTTCGCTTAATAAGAAAAAAGGTGAGTTTTGCGACTCACCTTTTTTGTTTGTTTCTTATTCAGAATCGATATCTTTTAAATCATCCTGAATCGCTTGCGCGTTCGGATTTTCCTGCGGTTTGAGTTCGCCGCCATTAGCGATGAAATCATGACGCTGGAAGTACGCTTCGCGCACCATAATATAAGGATCGGACGACTGACGCAGCAGACCATCGGAATCCAACAACTGCGCACGAGTTTCTATCCCTTCAAGCGTCCATTTACCCACAGACATCGGCCAGGTCAGCCAGGAAAGAACCGGGTAAAGACCATCCGCCATATCACCACCGTCATCACGCAGCGTGAAGCTACCGTAGAACGGTAACTGAACGTATGGCCCATAACCCACACCATAATGACCAAGCGTACTACCGAAGCGGTGAGGTTCAGTCCGTTGCAGTTTCGGGTTCGCCATCCCTGCAACATCAATAAAGCCGCCCATCCCCAAAATGGTGTTCAGGAAAAAGCGGGTAAAGTGGACCATCCCCTGATAAGGGTCGCCCTGCAAGAAGTAGTTAACCATCACCGCAGGTTCTTCAAGGTTGCCAGTAAAGTTGCTCAAACCGTTACGCGCCGGTTGCGGAACATAATCACGCCAGGCGACAGCGACCGGTCGAACAATATACGGGTCTAATACATTGAAGTTGAAGTTGTACATGGTGCGGTTGAACCCTTCTAGCGGGTCAGAACGCCCTTGCTGATCTGTACCGGAACTCGCACACCCCACCAGAAGCGTAGTTCCCAGAGCAAGCGCCGACAGGCGAAGCTTCATAAATGTCTCCCTGTTTTTTTATGGCTTATGCAGTTTGCCATCCATGACGGAACGATACCGTATCCGCCTGTTTAGGTGTGGGCGATTGTAACAGCACGTCAACTGATGTCCAGACGCCCTGATTTGCTGATTTGATCATAGCCTGGTAATCGCCGCCCTGTAGGCTACTTGATTCTATAGAAACAGAAAAAGGCAAACGCAGCCTTTTCTACATTTTCAGAGTAACTCCCGCCAGTTGCGAGCAAAAAAGCCGCTACGCTTTAGCTATACGTGCTAATTCAAGAGAAGAGACCATGGACAACGACAAAATTGATCAACACAGCGACGAAATTGAAGTTGAGAGCGAAGAAAAAGAGCGCGGTAAAAAAATAGAAATAGATGAAGACCGACTCCCCTCCCGGGCGATGGCAATTCATGAGCATATTCGCCAGGATGGTGAAAAAGAGCTGGAACGCGACGCAATGGCGCTACTGTGGTCAGCCATTGCGGCGGGTCTGTCGATGGGCGCTTCGCTACTGGCAAAAGGGATATTTCATGTCGAACTGGAAGGCGTGCCGGGCAGCTTCTTGCTGGAGAATCTCGGTTATACCTTTGGTTTTATTATCGTCATTATGGCCCGCCAGCAATTATTTACCGAAAACACCGTGACTGCGGTACTACCCGTCATGCAAAAACCGACAATGAGCAACGTTGGCTTACTTATGCGGTTATGGGGCGTCGTGCTGCTGGGTAATATTCTCGGGACAGGTATTGCGGCGTGGGCATTTGAATATATGCCAATCTTCAATGAAGAAACTCGCGATGCATTTGTCAAAATCGGCATGGATGTGATGAAGAACACCCCCAGCGAGATGTTTGCCAACGCGATCATTTCCGGCTGGCTGATCGCCACTATGGTTTGGATGTTTCCTGCAGCGGGTGCGGCAAAGATTGTGGTGATTATATTGATGACCTGGCTTATTGCCCTGGGTGACACCACTCACATCGTTGTCGGTTCTGTTGAAATCCTCTATCTGGTGTTTAACGGTACGCTGCACTGGAGCGATTTCATCTGGCCCTTCGCACTACCTACTTTAGCGGGGAACATCTGCGGCGGCACCTTTATCTTCGCGTTAATGAGTCATGCACAGATCCGTAACGACATGAGCAACAAGCGCAAAGCAGAAGCACGCCAAAAAGCAGAACGTGCGGAAAACATTAAGAAAAATGATAAAAACCCGGCATAAATGGCGAGGGTTTAAGCAATCGAGCGGCAGCGTACTTACCCCGCAGTCCATTAGCGGGTATACTCATGCCGCATTGTCCTCTTAGTTAAATGGATATAACGAGCCCCTCCTAAGGGCTAATTGCAGGTTCGATTCCTGCAGGGGACACCAGATACCCTTCAAACCAAATCTACCTTCACCCCGTAAAAGATGGGTTTGGCAGCACACTTGCCCTATATCTACTCATTTTTACTGCAACAGGTTGAAATCTCAGCACTGTCAGAAAGCGCTGATGACTAAACAGCCCTGGCCGGGCGATGTAACCATCATACAGAATCCTGATAGCGAAATATGGCGTGACTCGATACTTCACTCTGCAATGCATTCCTTGATGAATTCGCAGGCCCGTGATACACGGGACACGTCGCTGAATGACGACAATGTCCTGGAAATCAGCGAACCGCGTATCCGGAGTACATTTGAGCGACTGTACCAGAACATGAATGAGGCGTTTGGATTAGGTGATTATTAGCAGGGGTAAGCATTTTTGTATTATTATTTTCCGGTTGAGGGATATGGAGATATCGACAACAACCGGAAAAAGTTTACGTCTATATTGCTGAAGGTACAGGCGTTTCCATAACTATTTGCTCGCGTTTTTTACTCAGGAAGAAAATGCCAAATAGCAACATCAGGCAGACAATACCCGAAATTGCGAAGAAAACTGTCTGGTAGCCTGCGTGGTCAAAGAGTATCCCAGTCGGCGTTGAAAGCAGCACAATCCCAAGCGAACTGGCAATTTGAAAACCAATCAGAAAGATCGTCGACGACAGGCGCTTATCAAAGTTTGCCACGCTGTATTTGAAGACGGATATGACACAAAGTGGAACCTCAATGGCATGTAACAGCTTCACTAATGAAATAATCCAGGGGTTAACGAACAGCGCGCAGGAAAGGATACGCAACGCCATAATCACAACACCGATAAGTAATGCATTTTTTGGCCCTACCCGATTCACAAAGAAAGGAATAATCGCCATGCACAGCGCTTCGAGTACCACCTGGAATGAGTTGAGATAACCATACAGGCGCGTTCCTACATCGTGTGATTCGAATAAACCTGCATAAAAGACAGGAAAGAGTTGTTGATCAAAAATGTTATAGAAAGACCACGTCCCCACAATAAATATGACAAAAACCCAGAAGTTTCGATCCTTGAAAACTGCGATAAAATCCTCTTTTTTTACCCCTCCCGCATCCGCCGCTATGCACTGGTGATCCTTATCTTTAAAACGCATGTTGATCATCATAAATACAGCGCCAAATAGCGAGACCAACCAGAAGTTGATATGGGGACTGATACTAAAAAATATACCAGCAAAGAACGCGCCAATAGCATAGCCAAAAGATCCCCAGGCGCGCGCTGTTCCATATTCGAAATGAAAATTTCGCGCCATTTTTTCGGTGAAGCTGTCAAGCAAACCGCATCCCGCCAGATACCCTAGGCCAAAAAAGAGCGCCCCCAGAATTAGACCTACAGAAAAATTGCTTTGCAGTAACGGTTCATAAACGTAAATCATAAACGGTCCGGTCAAGACCAGAATGAAACTCATACACCAGATGAGCGGTTTCTTCAGACCGAGTTTATCCTGAACGATGCCGTAGAACATCATAAATAGAATGCTGGTAAACTGGTTGACCGAATAAAGTGTACCTAATTCCGTCCCTGTTAATCCTAGATGTCCTTTCAGCCAAATAGCGTATAACGACCACCACAGCGACCAGGAAATAAAAAAGAGAAATGAGTAACTGGATGCAAAACGATAGTACGCATTTCTGAATGGAATATTCAGTGCCATAATTACCTGCCTGTCGTTAAAAAATTCATGTCCTATTTAGAGATAAGAGCGGCCTCGCCGTTTACTTCTCACTATTCCAGTTCTTGTCGACATGGCAGCGCTGTCATCGCCCCTTTCGCCGTTACTGCAAGCGCTCCGCAACGTTGGGCGAGATCGATAATTCGTCGCATTTCTCTTTCATCTGTAGATAATCCCGTAGAGGACAGACCTGTGAGTAACCCGGCAACGAACGCATCTCCCGCCCCCGTGCTATCGACACAATTCACAGACATTCCAGCAAAATGGTGAACTTGTCCTCGATAACAGACCACCACCCCTTCTGCACCTTTAGTCACCAACAGCATGGCGATCTCATACTCTTTTGCCAGGGCGCATATATCCCAATCGTTCTGTGTTTTTCCACTGATAAGTCGCCATTCTTCTTCCGAGAGCTTGACGACATCCGCCAGTTGTAGCGCCTGCCGCAAACACAAGCGGAGCAAATGCTCGTCTTGCCATAGATCTTCACGAATATTGGGATCGAAGCTGACAAAACCTCCGGCATGCCGGATCGCCGTCATCGCAGTAAATGCGCTGGTACGCGAAGGCTCGGCAGACAACGCAATTGAACAGAGATGTAACCATTCGCCATGTCGCCAGCAGGGCAAGTCTGTCGTCTCTAAAAAAAGATCGGCACTGGGGCGGACCATAAACGTAAATGAACGTTCTCCTTGATCGTTCAGATCGACAAGCACCGTGGATGTCCGGTGCCATTCATCTTGCTTCAGATACGTGATATCGACACCCTCAGTTAGCAGCGTTCTTTGCATTAACGCACCAAAAGGATCATCACCGACCCGACCTATAAACCCACTTGTTCCGCCTAATCTGGCGATTCCCACCGCAACGTTAGCTGGCGCGCCGCCAGGACAAGGCAGTAGCCGCCCGTCTGATTCTGGCAAGAGATCTACGACCGCATCCCCTAAAACCCATACTTTGGCTGACATTTTTTTCCCTTAAATTCATCTGACTTACGCATAGTGATAAACCTCTTTTTCGCAAAATCGTCATGGATTTACTAAAACATGCATATTCGATCACAAAACGTCATAGTTAACGTTAACATTTGTGATATTCATCGCATTTATGAAAGTAAGGGACTTTATTTTTATAAAAGTTAACGTTAACAATTCACCCAATTTGCTTAACCAGGATGATAAAAATGACGCAATCTCGATTACATGCGGCGCAAAACGCACTAGCAAAACTTCACGAGCGCCGAGGTAACACTTTCTATCCCCATTTTCACCTCGCGCCTCCCGCCGGGTGGATGAACGATCCAAACGGCCTAATCTGGTTTAACGATCGTTATCACGCGTTTTATCAACATCACCCGATGAGCGAACACTGGGGGCCAATGCACTGGGGACATGCCACCAGCGACGATATGATCCACTGGCAGCATGAGCCTATTGCGCTAGCGCCAGGAGACGAGAATGACAAAGACGGGTGTTTTTCAGGTAGTGCTGTCGATGACAATGGTGTCCTCTCACTTATCTACACCGGACACGTCTGGCTCGATGGTGCAGGTAATGACGATGCAATTCGCGAAGTACAATGTCTGGCTACCAGTCGGGATGGTATTCATTTCGAGAAACAGGGTGTGATCCTCACTCCACCAGAAGGCATCATGCACTTCCGCGATCCTAAAGTGTGGCGTGAAGCCGACACATGGTGGATGGTAGTCGGGGCGAAAGATCCAGGCAACACGGGGCAGATCCTGCTTTATCGCGGCAGTTCATTGCGTGAATGGACTTTCGATCGCGTACTGGCCCACGCTGATGCGGGTGAAAGCTATATGTGGGAATGTCCGGACTTTTTCAGCCTTGGCGATCAGCATTATCTGATGTTTTCCCCGCAGGGAATGAATGCCGAGGGATACAGTTACCGAAATCGCTTTCAAAGTGGCGTAATACCCGGAATGTGGTCGCCAGGACGACTTTTTGCACAATCCGGGCATTTTACTGAACTTGATAGCGGGCATGACTTTTATGCACCACAAAGCTTTTTAGCGAAGGATGGTCGGCGTATTGTTATCGGCTGGATGGATATGTGGGAATCGCCAATGCCCTCAAAACGTGAAGGCTGGGCAGGCTGCATGACGCTGGCGCGCGAGCTATCAGAGAGCAATGGCAAACTTCTACAACGCCCGGTACACGAAGCTGAGTCGTTACGCCAGCAGCATCAATCTATCTCTCCCCGCACAATCAGCAATAAATATGTTTTGCAGGAAAACGCGCAAGCAGTTGAGATTCAGCTGCAGTGGGCGTTGAAGAACAGTGATGCCGAACATTACGGATTACAGCTCGGCACTGGAATGCGGCTGTATATTGATAACCAATCTGAGCGACTTGTTTTGTGGCGGTATTACCCACACGAGAATTTAGATGGCTACCGTAGTATTCCCCTCCCGCAGGGTGACATGCTCGCCCTAAGGATATTTATCGATACATCATCCGTGGAAGTATTTATTAACGACGGGGAGGCGGTGATGAGTAGCCGAATATATCCGCAGCCAGAAGAACGGGAACTGTCGCTCTATGCCTCCCACGGAGTGGCTGTGCTGCAACATGGAGCACTCTGGCAACTGGGTTAACATAATATCAGGTGGAACAACGGATCAACAGCGGGCAAGGGATCCGCGTCACTCTTCCCCCTTCACGATCTTCAATAATATGCAATGCAGCTTCCCGCCCGATAATGTCATGTGGAAGCTGAATTGTGGTCAGCGGCGGTAAAAACAGATGCCCGACGCCAACCAGATTATCAAAGCCCATTACGGCGACATCCTGCGGGATACGTACCCCCTTCGCCAGGAGAACCTGATAAGCGACAAAGGCTGCGCGATCGTTACCACATATCAGAACATCAAAATCTGGTTTGCCAGATTTGAAGTGGGCATTGAGTAAACTTGCGAGATCGGTGTAGTGATCATCACCTGTTGCCATGTGAAATTGTTTCACCTCAGCCAGATCTCGTCCAGCATCACGCCAGGCCTGCTCAAATCCCTGCCGACGATACCCTGTTGCCAACGCACTTTCCGGTAGCCAGAAGCATAACGGTTGACGATAGCCCGCCGCGAGCAAATGCTGTGTTGATTCATATTGTGCAGTGTAATCATCAGGGATATAACTGGGTAACGCTGGGTCATCCGCCACACAGTTCGCCAATACAATATTTTCACCATACAGAGACTCAGGCAGCGTGATATGTCGCAGCCCCATTGTAGTATAGATAATGCCATCCGGACGGTGGGCAAGCAGCTGACGTGCAGCACGGGCAGCGTCATCTTCAGAAAAAATATTGATTAAAAAACTATTCCAGCCGAACTCGCTGGCGGTTTGCTCAATGGCAAGCAGAATATCAACAGAGAAAGGAGTGGTGGCCGTGTCCTGCGCCAGCACGGCGAGAGTCGACGGCTTACGTCCTTGAGCGCGCATCTTACGGGCGGAAAGATCAGGAACATAATTCAGGGTCTGGATTGCCTGCAATACGCGGTCACGCGTTGCAGGACGCACAGATTCTGCATTATGCATCACCCGGGAGACTGTCATCATCGACACTCCCGCCAGGCGTGCGACATCCTTTAATGAAGCCATACCCAAGCCGTTTGCCGTAAAACGGGCACTGTAGCAGAAACAGACGTCACTGGCGAGATCCAACGATATTCTCAACGCCCTATCACCCGACACGGCAATACAATAAAAAATAACAATAATTCCCGGACAATTGTACCCAATTCCGCCTCTGTTCTCGCCAACGAGTAACCATGTAGGCAAGTAGGTAAAACATGCCAACTGGCATCGCCAACCTGGAGAAGAAAATATAAATATGGATCATTGTGCTGCCGCTGTATCCCGACATCAGTCCGGAAATTATTGCGATTGCTATCGGTTCAGGTGCGATTGGCTGCACGATCGTTACGGACTCGCTTTTCTGGCTGGTGAAGCAATATTGCGGCGCTACGCTCAATGAAACATTTAAATACTATACGACAGCGACATTTATCGCTTCAGTCGTCGCTCTGGCGGGCACATTCCTGCTGTCATTTATCATCTAAGCGCAAAGAGACGTACTATGGAAAACGCTAAAATGAACTCGCTCATCGCCCAGTATCCGTTGGTAAAGGATCTGGTTGCTCTTAAAGAAACCACCTGGTTTAATCCTGGCACGACCTCATTGGCTGAAGGTTTACCTTATGTTGGCCTGACCGAACAGGATGTTCAGGACGCCCATGCGCGCTTATCCCGTTTTGCACCCTATCTGGCAAAAGCATTTCCTGAAACTGCTGCTACTGGGGGGATTATTGAATCAGAACTGGTTGCCATTCCGGCTATGCAAAAACGGCTGGAAAAGGAATATCAACAACCGATCAGCGGGCAACTGCTACTGAAAAAAGATAGCCATTTGCCCATTTCCGGCTCCATAAAAGCACGCGGCGGGATTTATGAAGTCCTGGCACATGCAGAAAAACTGGCTCTGGAAGCGGGGTTGCTGACGCTTGAAGATGACTACAGCAAACTGCTTTCTCCAGAGTTTAAACAGTTCTTTAGCCAATACAGCATTGCTGTGGGCTCAACCGGAAATCTGGGGTTATCAATCGGCATTATGAGCGCCCGCATTGGCTTTAAGGTGACAGTACATATGTCTGCTGATGCCCGGGCATGGAAAAAAGCGAAACTGCGCAGCCATGGCGTTACGGTCGTGGAATATGAGCAAGATTATGGTGTTGCAGTCGAGGAAGGACGTAAAGCAGCGCAATCTGACCCGAACTGTTTCTTTATTGATGACGAGAATTCCCGCACGTTGTTCCTTGGGTATTCCGTCGCAGGCCAGCGTCTTAAAGCGCAATTTGCCCAGCAAGGCCGTATCGTCGATGCTGATAACCCTCTGTTTGTCTATCTGCCGTGTGGTGTTGGTGGTGGTCCTGGTGGCGTCGCATTCGGACTTAAACTGGCGTTTGGCGATCATGTTCACTGCTTTTTTGCCGAACCAACACACTCCCCGTGTATGTTGTTAGGCGTCCATACCGGATTACACGATCAGATTTCTGTTCAGGATATTGGTATCGACAACCTTACCGCAGCGGATGGCCTTGCAGTTGGCCGCGCATCAGGCTTTGTCGGGCGGGCGATGGAGCGTCTGCTGGATGGCTTCTATACCCTTAGCGATCAAACCATGTATGACATGCTTGGCTGGCTGGCGCAGGAAGAAGGTATTCGTCTTGAACCATCGGCACTGGCGGGTATGGCCGGGTCTCAGCGCGTGTGCGCATCAGTAAGTTACCAACAGATGCACGGTTTCAGCGCAGAACAACTGCGTAATGCCACTCATCTAGTGTGGGCGACGGGAGGTGGAATGGTGCCGGAAGAAGAGATGAATCAATATCTGGCAAAAGGCCGTTAATAACGTTTCAACGCAGCATCGCCATCCTTTCCCTGGGTGAGCGATGCTGCCGATGACGCAGACTTAAGATTCTGCCGTTTTACCTGCTATAGCCTCCTCTTTTTCCATCACCCAACGCCTTTCGCTGTAAACGGCGGTTTCGCAAACCAAACCAAAACCGTAAGTAAGATAAAAGCAATAGCCGCCATACGGAAAATCTCATTTGCAGAAATAGAAAGTGACTGCTGGGTTATTTCATTATTAATTTCATTAAGAACTCCTGAAAGCGAACCATAGTATTTATCCATAATTTGTGACGATGAATTAAACACGGGGTTAAATTGATCGATGGTTGCTGTCAACTGACTATGGTGTAACGATTCGCGGCGTCCCCACAGTGTCATTGTCAACGACGTACCAACTGATCCTGACAAGGTGCGAAAAAAATTACTCATACTCGAGGCATTGGCAAATTTATTATCTGGCAAGCCTGAAAACGAAATCGTTGTTAAGGGTAAAAAGAAACAGGCAACGGCGAATCCCTGAAAAAACTGTGGCAAAATGATGCCTGTAAAATCAATCGTTGGCATAAATGTCACAGAACGCCAGTAATAGCAAACCGCATACATCAAAAAACTAAATGTCACCAACAACCGCATATCAATTTTGTTGCCATAACGTCCTATCAAAGGTGATATTAATAGCGGCATGATACCGATGGGCGCATAGGCAAGTCCGGCCCATATCGCATTATACCCCATCGTTTCCTGGAGTAACTGCGGCATAAGAACTATTGCCCCAGAGTAAAATAAATACGCGCATGTGATACTCACAATACCAATGGTGAAATTACGGGACTTAAACAAACTGAGGTCAAGAATCGGATTCTCTGAGGTCGACTCCCAAATGACTAAAGAAATCAGAGAAATAACTGATACTACTGTTAGTATTATTATTGTACTCGAGTTGAACCAATCTAGATCGCGCCCTTTATCAAGCATAATTTGCAAACCACCAACACCGAGCACTAACAGGGTCAGTCCTGGTAGATTCATTTTGACCGGTGAAGTCTCAGTTTCTCGTCCTTTAAGTAAGGTTAAGCATAATGTCAGGACGATAATCCCCATAGGGACATTGATTAAAAATATCCAACCCCAGCTAAAGTTATCGCAAATATAGCCGCCCAATATTGGCCCACATATCGGAGCGATAATTACGGTCATTGACCATAATGCCAAAGCAAATGTTCTTTTTTCTGGCGGATAATTCCTTAATAATAAACTCTGTGACAGTGGAATTAACGGCCCCGCCACTAAGCCCTGAACGACTCTAAAAAATATCAGCACATCAAGATTGGTCGATAGGCTACACATTAATGAAGATAGTGAAAAAAAGGTTACTGAAAGTAAAAATAATCTTAATTCGCCTATTCTTTGTGCCAGCCTGCCGGTAACAGGGATCGCAATGGCATTTGCTACGCCAAACGAAGTGATAACCCAGGTGCCTTCGTCTGTTGATGCTCCCAGAAAGCCAGATATTGTCGGTATTGCGACGTTAGAAATAGTGGAATCCAACATTTGCATAAACGTCGCTAAGGACAATGCAATAGTAACGCACCATAACGTCCCACCGGTTAATGGTGCCGGAGTTGATTTAGTGATTGCCATTAAAGTTGTCCATTATGCGAAATAATGTTGCTAATTTCTTTTTCTATCGGAGTAGTATCGATAACTAAAGCCTTACTGGTATAAGCAGGCATGGAGGTCACGGTTGAAGCCAGCTCAGGCATCTCAGCAATGTCTTCGTCCTTCGTATCAATAGTTGCAGTCATCGATAAACCAATACGTAAGGGATGTTCCATGAGTTCTTTTGGATCCAGAGACACCTCAACCGGTACACGCTGAACGATTTTGATCCAGTTCCCTGTCGCATTTTGTGCAGGTAATAAGGAGAACGCATTGCCGGTTCCCATATTGATTCCTGTCACCCGACCATGAAACACAACATTTTCACCATAAAGATCGCTGATAATATTGACCGATTGACCAATCCGTACATCCGTGAGTTGTGTTTCTTTAAAGTTGGCATTAACCCACATTTGACGTGCCGGTACGACAGCCATTAACGATTGTCCGGGACTCACTGTTTCGCCGACCTGAACACTTCGCTGGGCAATATAGCCGGTAACAGGACTCTTAATATCCGTACGTTTAAGCGCTAACCAGGCTTCTTTGGTTGCATCCGCCGCTTCAACGACTTGTGGCTGACGGTTTAATGGTGTGTTCATTACTAAAGCTTTATTCGCTTTATAAGCCTGGATAGCGGCATTCAATGCCGCTTTGCTACTTATTAACGTATCTTTGGTATGCTCCAGCGTTTCTTTTGAAATAACCCCCTGCTTCGCTAAAGGCACACGACGGTTATAATCTTCTAAAGATTGTTGATACTGAATACGTGCTGAAGCGACTTCGGCACTGTATTGTTTATCCTGTAAGTACAGTTTATTCGTTTGCCGAACAATATTTGCCAGATTATTTTTAGCTTTATTGAGTGCGATAGTGGCATCAGTCTTATCCAGTGAGACTAAAATGTCACCCTGTCGAACGTAGTTCGTATCTTTATGATTAACGACAGTGACGCTGCCTGAAACTTGTGCAGAAATTGGATCTGCATTCCCCGTGACATAGGCGTCATCTGTACTAATCATGTCTTCTAATTCCATTGACCAATAGGCATAGGCACCTGAAAACGCAATAAATAAAACTACCGCCAATAAAGAAAAGTATTTTCTTCTGTTAGAATATTTTTTATTTGAATTAATCTGTTCCACTTTTATCTCTCATTTCGCATAGATGAAATTTATGAATTGAATGAAAAGAGTATTCATTCTTCATATCAAACACAGTGCATGTGTTGCACATTATCCCAGGAACGTTGGAGGCCTAATTTAAATGAGGTGCAAAAAAAACAACAGAGGACTAAACCGTGGCTTTTGCAATACAATTCTTACGCCTGTAGGATTAGTGAGAAGACTTATAGTGCCAATGTGAAACTATAAATCATCGGTACAATACCTGATTTTATTGTTGACATTTCATATATGCCGACTATTTATATGGTATACTTGTCGAATTATCTTAAAGGAAGCTCAAATTTTCTTATTTTTATTGAGAAAATGAGATGATGCCTTATGTCTGTATTACTACAGGGAGAAGGGAGATGCTTCATTGCAAAGGGAATAATCTATGAACGCAATAATTATTGATGACCATCCTCTTGCTATCGCAGCAATTCGTAATTTATTGATCAAAAACGATATTGAAATCTTAGCGGAGTTGACTGAAGGGGGAAGTGCCGTTCAGCGGGTGGAAACACTTAAACCTGATATCGTCATCATTGATGTCGATATCCCCGGAGTTAACGGTATCCAGGTGTTAGAAACGCTGAGGAAGCGCCAATATAGCGGAATTATTATTATCGTCTCCGCTAAAAATGACCATTTTTACGGGAAACATTGTGCTGATGCTGGCGCTAATGGTTTCGTGAGTAAAAAAGAAGGCATGAACAATATCATTGCGGCTATTGAAGCTGCAAAAAATGGCTACTGCTATTTCCCCTTCTCTCTCAACCGGTTTGTTGGAAGTTTAACGTCCGACCAGCAAAAACTCGATTCCTTATCGAAACAAGAAATTAGTGTCATGCGGTATATTCTTGATGGCAAGGATAATAATGACATTGCTGAAAAAATGTTCATCAGCAACAAAACTGTCAGCACTTATAAAAGTCGCTTGATGGAAAAATTAGAATGCAAATCACTGATGGATCTTTACACATTCGCACAACGTAACAAAATCGGCTAACCACATGAAGTTTTTACCCTATATTTTTCTTCTCTGTTGTGGTCTTTGGTCGACCATAAGTTTCGCAGACGGAGATTACATCGAATATCGTGGCATCAGTAGTAACAACCGTGTCACACTTGATCCACTACGTCTGAGCAACAAGGAATTACGTTGGCTAGCGAGCAAAAAAAATCTTGTGATTGCAGTACACAAGTCCCAAACAGCTACGTTGTTGCATACCGATTCGCAGCAACGGATTCGTGGTATTAATGCTGATTATTTAAGTCTTTTAAAAAGAGCGTTAAATATCAAATTAACACTCCGGGAATACGCAGATCATCAAAAAGCAATGGACGCGCTGGAAGACGGTGAAGTTGATATAGTGTTATCACATTTAGTTGCTTCGCCGCCTCTTAATGATGACATTGCTGCAACCAATCCTCTGATAATTACCTTTCCGGCGCTGGTCACTACCCTTCACGATTCAATGCGACCGCTTACCTCATCAAAACCAGTAAATATTGCTCGGGTAGCAAATTATCCCCCAGACGAGGTAATTCATCAATCATTTCCAAAAGCAACAATTATCTCTTTTACAAATTTATATCAGGCATTAGCATCCGTCTCAGCCGGACAGAATGATTACTTTATTGGTAGTAACATCATTACCAGCAGTATGATTTCCCGTTATTTTACTCACTCCTTAAATGTAGTGAAGTATTATAACTCACCGCGTCAATATAACTTTTTATTAACCAGAAAAGATTCTATCGTTCTTAATGAAGTACTCAATCGATTTGTTGATGCTTTAACAAATGAAGTTCGCTATGAAGTATCACAAAATTGGCTTGATACAGGAAACCTGGCCTTTCTGAACAAACCATTAGAACTCACTGAACATGAAAAACAGTGGATTAAGCAGCATCCCGATTTAAAGGTGCTAGAAAATCCTTACTCGCCACCCTATTCTATGACAGATGAAACTGGCTCAGTTCGGGGCGTGATGGGTGATATTCTTAATATTATTACCTTGCAAACAGGTTTAAATTTTTCTCCGATCACCGTTTCACACAATATTCATGCTGGGACACAGCTTAACCCCGGTGGATGGGATATATTGCCCGCCGCTATTTATAGTGAAGATCGAGAAAATAATGTTTCATTTGCTGAAGCCTTCATAACAACGCCTTACGTTTTTGTCATGCAAAAAGCGCCTGACAGTGAACAAACATTAAAAAAAGGAATGAAAGTTGCCATTCCCTATTATTATGAGCTTCATTCGCAATTAAAAGAGATGTATCCGGAGGTAGAGTGGATAAAAGTCGATAACGCCAGCGCTGCATTTCACAAGGTTAAAGAAGGTGAACTTGATGCTCTGGTCGCGACACAGTTAAATTCGCGTTACATGATCGACCATTACTATCCTAATGAACTTTATCATTTTCTTATTCCCGGCGTTCAGAATGCATCACTTTCGTTCGCTTTTCCTCGCGGAGAACCGGAACTTAAGGATATTATTAATAAAGCACTGAATGCAATTCCCCCAAGCGAAGTTCTGCGCCTGACCGAAAAATGGATTAAAATGCCCAATGTGACCATTGACACATGGGACCTCTATAGCGAGCAATTTTATATTGTTACGACATTATCCGTTTTATTAGTTGGCAGTAGCCTTTTATGGGGATTCTACCTGTTACGCTCAGTTCGTCGTCGTAAAGTTATTCAGGGTGATTTAGAAAACCAAATATCATTCCGGAAAGCGCTCTCGGATTCCTTACCGAATCCAACTTATGTTGTAAACTGGCAAGGTAATGTCATTAGTCACAATAGTGCATTTGAACATTATTTCACTGCTGATTACTATAAAAATGCAATGTTACCATTAGAAAACAGTGAATCCCCCTTTAAAGATGTTTTTTCTAATACGCATGAAGTCACAGCAGAAACGAAAGAAAACCGAACAATATACACACAGGTATTTGAAATTGATAATGGCATCGAGAAAAGATGCATTAATCACTGGCATACCTTATGTAATCTGCCAGCAAGCGAACATGCTGTTTATATTTGTGGTTGGCAAGATATTACCGAGACGCGTGATTTAATTCATGCACTCGAAGTAGAGAGAAATAAAGCGATCAATGCAACTGTCGCAAAAAGCCAGTTTCTGGCAACAATGAGTCACGAAATAAGAACACCAATAAGCTCCATTATGGGCTTCCTGGAACTTCTGTCGGGTTCTGGTCTTAGCAAGGAACAACGGGTGGAGGCGATTTCACTTGCCTACGCCACCGGACAATCACTCCTCGGCTTAATTGGTGAAATCCTTGATGTCGACAAAATTGAATCGGGTAACTATCAACTTCAACCACAATGGGTCGATATCCCTACTTTAGTCCAGAACACTTGTCACTCTTTCGCTGCGATTGCTGCAAGCAAATCGATCGCATTAAGTTGCAGCAGTACGCTTCCTGAACGCTACCTGGTTAAGATCGACCCTCAGGCGTTTAAGCAGGTCTTATCTAATTTACTGAGTAATGCTCTCAAATTTACTACCGAGGGGGCAGTAAAAATTACGACCTCCCTGGGTCACATTGATGACAACCACGCTGTTATCAAAATGACGATTATGGATTCTGGAAGTGGATTATCTCAGGAAGAACAACAACAACTGTTTAAACGCTATAGCCAAACAAGTGCAGGTCGTCAGCAAACAGGTTCTGGTTTAGGCTTAATGATCTGCAAAGAATTAATTAAAAACATGCAGGGCGATTTGTCATTAGAAAGTCATCCAGGCATAGGAACGATATTTACGATCACAATCCCGGTAGAAATTACCCAACAAGTGGCGGCTGTCGAGGCAAAAGCAGAACAACCTATCACACTACCTGAAAAGTTGAGCATATTAATCGCGGATGATCATCCGACCAACAGGCTATTACTCAAACGCCAGCTAAATCTATTAGGATATGATGTTGATGAAGCCACTGATGGTGTGCAAGCGCTACACAAAGTCAGTATGCAACATTATGATCTGCTTATTACTGACGTTAATATGCCGAATATGGATGGTTTTGAGTTGACTCGCAAACTCCGTGAGCAAAATTCTTCCTTACCCATCTGGGGGCTTACAGCCAACGCACAGGCTAACGAACGTGAAAAAGGGTTAAATTGCGGCATGAACTTATGTTTGTTCAAACCGTTGACTCTGGATGTACTGAAAACACATTTAAGTCAGTTACACCAGGTTGCGCATATTGCACCTCAGTATCGCCACCTTGATATCGAGGCCCTGAAGAATAATACGGCGAATGATCTACAACTGATGCAGGAGATTCTCATGACTTTCCAGCATGAAACGCATAAAGATCTACCCGCTGCGTTTCATGCACTAGAAGCTGGCGATAACAGAACTTTCCATCAGTGTATTCATCGCATCCACGGTGCGGCTAACATCCTGAATTTGCAAAAGTTGATTAATATTAGCCACCAGTTAGAAATAACACCTGTTTCAGATGACAGTAAGCCTGAAATTCTTCAGTTGCTGAACTCTGTAAAAGAACACATTGCAGAGCTGGACCAGGAGATTACTGTTTTCTGTCAGCAAAATGACTAAATAGCGGCTCCCACAATGTTCAAATGTGGGAGCTATTTACCAGCACATCTTACATTTATGATGAGAACTCCTGGCGAATTTGTTCCCCATGCTGGTCGAGCGTTGCCGCTCCCGGCATAACATGCGGGTCCGCGCAGCCGCTGATTTTTATCGGATTACCCGGCATCATTATTCCCCCGGCTTCAATCAACATATTTCTCGCCTGAGTTTGTGGTAAATTAATGGCCTCAGCCACACTTAATAACGGCGCGACGGGCACACCAACTTCATGTATTCTGGCTAACCAAACTTCAGCTGCCTGCGTTTTTAACGTTCGCTCAATATATTGTTTAAGAATAGCCTGGTTTTGTACGCGTAAAATATTGCTGCTAAATCGGGGATCATTAACCAGTTCTGTAAGCTCCAGTGCCTGGCATAACACAGAAAAAAGCTTGTCATTACCACAACAAATCGTAATCGGCTTATCCTGAGTATCGAAAACATCAAAAGGTGCCATGTAGGGATGGCGATTTCCCAGGCGTTGTGGTGACTTCCCAGTCGCGATATATGCCATCAGCCCATGCTCCAGAAAACTCAGCGTGGCATCAAACATCGCTATATCGACATGCGCCCCTCTCTGGCTCTTTTCGCGGCCATAAAGTGCACTCACTATTCCACTGAATAAATAAACACCGCCACAGAGATCCGCAAGAGAGGTACCAACGCGCACTGGCGGAGCATCAGGGTATCCTGTTTCCATCATTATCCCGCTCATTGCCTGAATGATGGTATCGTAGGCAGGAGCATCTTTTAGCGGACCGGTATGTCCGAAACCTGACGATGAAGCATATATAAGGCGCGGGTTGATTTCTTGTAACCTTTCCCATGAAAACCCGAGTTTTTCCATTGTACCTGGACGAAAATTCTCAGCTAATACATCAGCTTGTTTAAGCATATTTATAAATATACTTTTATCGTGATCATTCTTTAAATCAAGAACCACACTCTCTTTGCCATGATTAATAAAACTGTAATAGAGTGACTGTCCATCCACATAGGGACCAAATGTGCGGGTATCATCACCATGACCCGGCGGCTCAACTTTAATTACCCTTGCACCCATATTACAAAGAAGTTGAGTTCCGAAAGGCCCATTAAGGACATGCGTCATATCGATAACTAATAAGCCTTCAAACGGCCCTTTGCATTCATTATTTGTCATTTGCTTATGCCTTGAAAAAAGCCGAAGGTGAAAAGACACTTCGGCATTTATGTAAAATAAATAACATGATTAATTATGAAACCAGTCGACTGACATAAATCCACAAAGGAGCCGTGACGACAAAACCCAGTACGCTCACAGCCAATGACGCTGTACCAGTGCGGGTGTAGACATTAAACCGGCTGGCAATAATGATTCCGGAGAATGCCGGCGGTAATGCGCCTGCCAGTACCATCATCTGCAAATGTTCGCTATTCAAATGACATGCCATACCGACGAGAAGCAGCGCCAGTGGCATCAGAATCAGCTTCAGGAAAGTGTTATAAGCAATTTCGGCACTGAACTCGAATTTATGTGCAGCCAGAGTCAACCCCGCAGCGAATACCGCTACCCCTGAGTTAGCCTTCGCAATCAGATTAAAGGTTGGGTCCCATGCTGCCGGAATTTTTACCCCAACCAACACCAGGATCGTTGCCAGAACAGGTGCCCATACTACTGGCTCCTTTGCCGCAGAAATTAATGCGCTCAGATTACTATTCTTCTTACCATCCGCTCCTGAGGAAGGATTCAGCAAATACAGACCAATAGGAATAGTAATTGCGTTAACAATAATAGAAATAATTGCTACAACTAAACCTGTTGATACGGAATCACCATAAATAGGATCGAGAACTGCAAATCCCAGGAATCCAATGGTAGGTGAACCTGCAATTAATGCACATACTGCTGCTTCTGCATGAGTACGTTTAAAAAATTTGTAGCAACCGAACCAGGAGAAAAAGAAACATCCGACAATAACCACAAGTGATACAAGGGTCAGACGAGTGTCCGCAAAAATCATTTCCCTGTTTGCCCGGGTAATAGATACAAATAGAGCTGCAGGAAGAGCGTAGTTTAATACCAGTTTATTAAATGCCCGGGCTTGATCTTCTGAAAAAGTTTCTCGTCTGCCGCTAAAATAACCCAACAGCATGATTACGATAATAGGCAATAAATCGCCAATAAAAAATGTTAGCATAATAGTATTTCCGATAAGGGTCCCCTCACCATCGCATAATAAGTTGGCAAGAGGAGACGATGTCAGTATTTAATTACCAGCGACTTGTTTTGGGTTAAGTTTGGTAATATGGCCACTTTCAGTTCCTGCTGCTGGGTCGATGACCACATTAATAATGGTCGGTTTGCGCGACTGAATTCCGGTGGTTAAAGCATGACGAAGTTCATCTGTCGTGGTGACGTTATAGCCAACGCCACGAAACGCATCCATTAATTTGTCATACCTTGCATGGTGCAACAGATCCGTTGGCGATGGTGCACCAGCGCCGCTGAGATCAACACCGTCTCCTCTGTAGATGCCGCCATTATTAAAAATAACGATCGTCACCGGCAGGTTATATCGACAAATCGTTTCAATTTCCATCCCACTGAAACCAAAAGCACTATCACCTTCAATGGCGACAACCGGAGAACCAGAGGTCACGCTAGCACCGATGGCATAGCCCATACCGATGCCCATGACACCCCAGGTGCCACAATCCAGACGACAACGTGGTTTATACATATCAATAATATTTCGTGCATTATCCAGGGTATTTGCCCCTTCATTAACTAAATAAATATCCTGGTTCTCGCGCAAAACATCGCGCACGGCACTCAATGCATTAAAGTAATTTAATGGTTGGGTATCTGTACTTAACTTTTCATGCATTTTTTGTGCATTTTGCTGCTTGTGGATATTTAAAATATCGCGCCACACCAGTGGAGTCGTGAATGTGTTTTGTTTCAATTCTGCCAGCATACCTTGCATACTGGATGCAATATCGCCAACGACTGGCACAGCAATGGGGCGGTTGCTGTCAATTTCCTGCGGTTCAATATCCAGTTGAATAAACTGTGTATCTGCCGCCCATCCTTTTTTACCGTGTGCCAGTAACCAATTCAGTCGTGCGCCAACAAGCATGACAACGTCAGCATTTGCCAGGGCAAACGAACGCGCAGCTGCCGCAGAAAGTGGATGCGTATCTTCGAGGATCCCTTTCGCCATAGACATTGGCAGGAATGGAATCTGGGCACTTTCAATAAATTCACGAAGCTGTTCATCAGCTTGTGAATACGCCGCGCCTTTGCCAAGGATAATTAATGGTCGTTCAGCTTTTGCTAAAAGCGAAATTGCGCTAGCGACTGACTTCGGGCATGGCAATAATGCTGGCGACGGATTTTCAACTTTTACAATCGTGGTTAACGCTTCGTCTTTTTCCATCGTCGCGGCCAGGACATTTGCTGGCAAATCAAGATAAACTCCGCCAGGGCGACCCGATACTGAGACCCGGATAGCGCGTGCCAATGCAATGCCAAGATCCTGCGGCTGATTAACGCGGAATGCTGCTTTGGCATACGGTTTTGCCGCATTCATTTGGTCCAGCTCTTCATAATCACCTTGCTGTAGGTCGACGATCGCGCGGTCGCTGGAGCCGCTAATCATGATCATCGGAAAACCATTTACCGTTGCGTTGGCCAATGCGGTCAAACCATTGAGGAATCCTGGCGCAGAAACTGTCAGGCAGATCCCCGGTTTTTGGGTAAGAAAACCGCTTGCCGCAGCGGCATAGCCTGCCGACTGCTCATGACGAAAACCAATATAACGAATGCCTTCCGCCTGGGCATGGCGCGCCATATCCGTCACAGGAATACCTACAACACCATAAATAGTGTCAATACCATTCTGTTTTAATGCTTCAACGATGATATGCATACCATCTGTCATTTGAAGTTGATCTGACATGATTAATAACCTCGAAATTTTTATAAATTGGGAGCCAGAAGCCCCCGTTAATATCAGATGGCGTGGTTTTGCTTCATTGCAGCAATTTCATCGTCGCTATAACCCAGCTCCTGCAATACAGCAGCGGTATGCTCACCTAATAGCGGCGCAGCTTTAATATCCGGCGTAAAGGCAGAGAATTTCATTGGACAACCAACGGTCAGATATTTTCCACGCAACGGTTGTTCCACTTCGACAACACTACCACTTTGGCGCAAAGAGGGATCAAGTGAAATTTCTTTCATACTTAAAACCGGTGCACAAGGAATATCAAACTGAGTCAAATAGGCCACCGCTTCATGTTTATCAATAGTGACAGTGTATTTTTCGATTTCAGCAAAAATATCGAAAATATGTGGCTGTCGGGCATGGGCTGTACTGTATGCCGGATCGGTAATCCATTCTGGTTTGCCGATGGCTTTACAGGTGTTTTCCCAGTTTTGCTCCTGAATAGTGAAATAAATATAGGCGTTAGGATCGGTTTCCCAGCCTTTACATTTCAGGATCCAGCCAGGCTGACCGCCACCACCCGCATTACCACCGCGGGGAACTGCATCACCAAATGTGCCATTCGGATACTGCGGGTATTCTTCCAGATACCCCAACTTATCGAGACGCTGCTGGTCGCGTAATTTCACGCGGCAAAGGTTCAACACGGCATCCTGCATTGACATGGTGACTCGTTGCCCACGCCCCGTTTTTTCGCGATGCAGCAAAGCAGCAAGTAAACCGATCAGCAAATGCATTCCGGTGTTGCTGTCACCCAACGCTGCAGCGCTTACCAGCGGCGGACCGTCCCAAAAACCTGTAGTAGATGCCGCGCCACCCGCTGCCTGAGCAACGTTTTCATAGGCTTTTACATTCACATAAGGCGAACACTCATCAAACCCTTTGATCGAACCAAAAATCAGACGTGGATTGATTTCTTGAATATGCTCCCAGGTGAAGCCCATATGATCAATGGCCCCTGGATGAAAGTTCTCGACTAAGATATCAGCTTCGCGGATCAGCTTTTCCATTACCTCTTTGCCTTCCGCTGTTTTGGTATTTAATTCAATAGAACGTTTGTTACTGTTAAGCATGGTGAAGTAAAGCGCATCGATATCAGGAATATCTCGCAGCTGGTGGCGCGTTACGTCACCAACGCCGGGACGTTCAATTTTAATGACGTCAGCGCCAAACCAGGCCAGCATCTGAGTACAAGATGGGCCAGATTGCACACCAGTGAAATCGAGAACTTTAATTCCTTGAAGTGGAGTTGACATAGCAATACCTATTAGTTAATTAAATATATGTTAATTTAGCGTTTATTTAAGGCATAATGCTCTCTATAAATAATCCGCAAAATATCGTCGTAGCTGCACTCGATATTTTTAAATTCCTGTATCAAGTGCTGATAATCATTTCATCGCCACTTCCAATTCCTTTCTGCATGGTAAGTAGTGAGGACGAAAAGAAGAATATGATAAATATTGGTTCGCGGTAATCAGAGAGGGCCGCGACATTTGTGATGTTATTCTTACAACTGTAAGAAGCGCCGGTGATGTACAAGTAAGGGTATGATTACGCTTTTTAAAGCGTACCATAAAACATAACATAATAAATGATTTATGATGACACGGGATTATTGCGGTTTACTTTGAAGAATATAAAATGCGAGTTTATAGCACCGCGAGCGCCAAATAATTTTATGGCCACAACCTGTCGTATTGTGGCCATAAAAAATTGTCGGCTGGAGGGAGTAAAATCCTTTACCTCAATATATTGCCTGTCAGCTTTAGTTCACAAACAGTGCTTCGCTATCGACGATGATTCCATCTTCCGCACCTTTAAGCGCCAGGTTTGCCTCGTAGTATTGCTTTTTATCAAGCAGTTTCTGCGCATCAGCAAGTGCATTACGAGTCTGTTTGAGCGGCATCAGATATTGGTTTTCCATTACACCAACACCGGCCAGGCGAAGCTCTTCCATTGCGCCCTTTTTATCCCCTTTCGCCATTTTTTCGTTGGCAATTTTTATCGCGGCTTCTTTTTCGGGTGTCGCTACATAACTCTCAGAAATTCCGACAGATGCATTAATGACAATATATTGGTCATCATTGAGATTGGTCTTTTTACCTGGCTTAGCGAACTTTGCCCATTCGGTACTGTCATCTGACAACAAAGCTGAAGCTTCATTGGTCAGTTCTTTTGCCTTTTCCGGATCGCCATGAAACAGAGCCAGGCGCGCTACCTGCACGTCACGCATCGCATATAAACCTTGTTCAGAGATACGCTCTGCTGCTGCCGTTTTCTGGGTTTGCTGAACTTGCTGAGTTTGCTGTTGTGCCGCTACCGGTGCATTATCAGCCGCCCATACAGTTGAAGATGCCAGAATTGCTGTGACCATCGTAGCCATAATTAAACGTTTCATACTTACCTCATTCTTTAACAGTTTTAGAAAACGCCGCCATCATATTGGGTGAGCATGAAATGAGAAATCAGAGAGCAACGGTCATTTTGAAAGGGTTATCTTACAGTTGTAGTTATTATCGCAAGAAGTATTTTAGTCTTACAATTGTAGGAATATGCTTCCTGTCACAGAGAACTATTCTTATATACCACAAAGAGATGTCATTTATTATATCGATGTAAATACTGATTAATTAAATGTAAATACAGCCATAACATCGTAGGTTCTCAGTGAACCATTTTCAGGATAACTTTCTATGAAAGTAAACTTAATGATTTTTAGCTTATTTTTATTGGTCTCTATTATGGCATGCAATGTTTTTGCATTTTCCATTTCTGGTGGTAGAAGTGAGACGAGCTATAAAGAGACAGAAAAAACGTCAGTGATGACGACAACTCATTCTACAAAACTTCAGCCATCACAGGCGATTTTGTTTAAGTTGAGAGAAGATGCGCCACCATTAAATCTCACAGAAGACATTACGCCCCCTTTTTCGACAAAGGCGAATTATCTTATTCATCCTGTGCGATAGCGTCTGTCACATGGCAGGTGAACAATCATGCCTGATGCTGATGTGAACACCTGCCCAAATGAGCCATCCTGACCCACTAGCGCCTGCCATACCCCACCATAAAGCGAATCATCAAGCCACAAGCCGGGGCAAGAAACATAAATATCCCCGTCACCAGTTCATTACCGCCTGTTAACCACATGGTGAAGTAATAAATGAGTGCAGCGAGGATCACCATGCCGAAGAAAGAAGAGACCGCCGATACCACGTTCAGTACCTGACCGATGTAGCCGCTTACGCAGACAATACACAGGGCGAGAAACATCCATAAATAAATCATAGCTCAACCTCCTGCCGCGCTAAAAAACCTGTAACTTCAGTCACTTTAATAGTAAGACAATCCTTAACCTCTGGCAATTTTTGCTAAGCATCAATGAAAACAGCACGTTAAATGCAACGCTATTGCGTGCGGAAAATTTTTTACTTTGCACGATTAATAATCAGTAGCTGAAAGCAGTCAGCCAGTGATAAAGTAGAGCCACCGCATTCATGCTCCTCGTGGTTATGTCCTGACTAGTCTTTACACTCTTTACAGGAACCATTGTCGTACATGATGGCCCAACCAATTGAGTGTACCGCTGTCGACATGGAATCTTCTGCGATACAACAATTCGTATCTACAGAAGGTAACTATGTTTCCACAATGCAAATTTTCCCGCGAGTTTCTACATCCTCGCTACTGGCTCACATGGTTTGGGCTTGGTGTACTCTGGCTTTGGGTACAGCTTCCTTATCCTGTTCTCTGCTTTCTCGGCACGCGTATTGGCGCAATGGCGCGACCATTCCTGAAACGGCGTGAATCTATCGCCCGTAAAAACCTGGAACTTTGTTTCCCGCAGCATTCTGCGGAAGAACGCGAGAAGATGATTGCCGAAAACTTTCGTTCACTCGGCATGGCGCTGGTAGAAACCGGCATGGCGTGGTTCTGGCCCGACAGTCGCGTACGTAAATGGTTTGATGTTGAAGGGTTGGATAACCTTAAACGCGCACAAATGCAAAATCGCGGCGTAATGGTTGTCGGCGTCCATTTTATGTCGCTGGAACTGGGCGGCCGCGTGATGGGACTGTGCCAACCAATGATGGCTACCTATCGTCCACATAATAATCAGCTGATGGAATGGGTGCAGACCCGTGGGCGCATGCGCTCTAACAAAGCGATGATCGGCAGAAATAATCTGCGCGGCATTGTCGGTGCACTGAAGAAAGGTGAAGCGGTATGGTTTGCTCCCGATCAGGATTATGGTCGTAAAGGCAGCTCCTTCGCGCCGTTCTTTGCGGTGGAAAATGTCGCCACAACCAATGGTACGTATGTCCTTTCACGTCTCTCTGGCGCAGCCATGTTAACCGTAACGATGGTAAGAAAAGCAGATTACAGCGGATATCGTTTGTACATCACCCCAGAGATGGAAGGCTACCCGGCAGATGAAAATCAAGCCGCTGCCTATATGAACAAGATTATCGAAAAAGAGATCATGCGCGCACCGGAGCAGTACCTCTGGATCCACCGTCGCTTTAAAACGCGCCCGGTGGGAGAATCGTCGCTATACATTTAACAAACTGCTCTTACTCTTTCCCTTCTCAAATCAGCCATAATAACCTCATGGTTTTTATGGCTTTTTTCTTAAGGTTTTTTCCTTCGCTGAATCTCTAATTATTACCGTCAGAAATTAAACTGTCGCCGATATGAGACACTTGTAAGTTACTAAAAGTAAATAAGAAAATGCCTCTTGTCTCGTTTCAGTTTTAGGCGTACATTAGCGCCGTCTGGAGCAGTTTAGCTCAGAATTCTGGGGTGATGCCCACGGTAAAATACAGGACTTTTAAGGTCGTTTTGCCCGGTGTCAACTCACTGTATCAGGTGTAATGAAGTCATTCAGGCGTAACAGTAATTACGCGGAGAGATGTAAAGTGAAATATTTCTTTATGGGCATTTCTTTTATGGTCATCGTTTGGGCCGGTACTTTTGCCCTGATGATCTAAAAGCAAACTGTGCAATGAAAAACAGGAGCCATCTGGCTCCTGTTTGCATTTCTGGCGATGGTGTTTATTCCGCGTTTTCGTGAATATGTTTGCTGCTGGCGGGTAGTAAACCGTCGGCACGGAACATCGCTTTAATTCCACGAATCGCCTGACGAATACGGTCGCGGTTTTCAATCAGTGCAAAGCGAACATGCGTGTCGCCGTAGTCGCCAAAGCCAATCCCCGGAGAGACACAGACCTTCGCTTCGTTCAGCAGCTTCTTGGCAAATTCCAGCGAGCCCATGGCAGCATACGGTTCCGGGATTTTCGCCCAGACATACATCGAAGCCTTCGGCATTTCGACCATCCAGCCCGCTTCATGCAGCCCTTTTACCAGTACATCACGGCGGCGTTTGTACTGTTCAGCAATGTCGCGCACGCACTGTTGATCGCCCTCCAGCGCCGCAATCGCTGCCACCTGCAACGGCGTAAAGGTGCCGTAATCGTGATAGCTTTTAATACGTGCCAGCGCGCTGACCAGCGTTTTGTTGCCAACCATAAAGCCGATACGCCAGCCCGCCATGTTGTAGCTTTTCGACAGCGTAAAGAACTCGACCGCCACATCGCGTGCACCTGGCACCTGCATGATTGACGGCGCTTTCCAGCCATCGTAGACGATATCGGCATAGGCCAGGTCATGGACCACCAGCACATCGTAGCGTTTCGCCAGCGCCACAACCTTTTCGAAGAACTCCAGCTCCACGCATTGCGCGGTTGGATTCGACGGGAAGCCGAGGATCATCATCTTCGGTTTCGGATAACTTTCGCGAATGGCGCGTTCCAGTTCGTTGAAGAAATCGACACCTTCCACCAGCGGCACTGAGCGTACCTGCGCCCCGGCAATCACCGCGCCGTAAATATGAATCGGGTAGCTTGGATTAGGCACCAGTACAGTGTCACCATGATCCAGCGTCGCCAGCATCAGATGCGCCAGTCCCTCTTTCGAACCAATAGTGACGATGGCTTCTGATTCCGGGTCGATCTCAATGCCGTAGCGATCCTGATACCAGCGGGAAATGGCGCGACGTAACCGCGGAATGCCGCGTGACGTGGAGTAACCATGCGTGTCCGGGCGCTGGGCCACCGTACATAATTTTTCGACGATATGCGGCGGAGTCGCACCGTCCGGGTTACCCATACTGAAATCAATAATATCTTCGCCGCGCCGACGCGCAGCCATTTTCAGTTCAGCGGTAATGTTAAAAACATAGGGCGGGAGACGATCAATGCGCGTAAAGCGACGTTCAGGGCGAGTGTCAGCCATAATTTCCTCAGATTAACGTTAGCGCCCGGACCGTCCGAGCGACGCTGCCACGATGGTGGCTGTTTTGAAAATAGCCTGATTAATTTCTGTCTGTCCAGCGTTTTAGAACATTTTTATTAATGACGTTAAATGAGGAACTCTGCTTTAAAAACAGGAAATTTATCTGCGCTAACAAGAAAATTACCACCCATTTTATTAACATAATAATTTCAATAAATTTACTAACCAGAAGTGCATTATCAAGAGATGCATTGCTAATACACCATTTATCTATCAATCCCCTTTTAAAATTGTGGTTTTTCCTCAAAAACGGCCTGCTGGTCATCAGCCTTCAGGTTACCTATCATAGAGGTTTAATCCTTATTCAGAGTCACCCGTGCACGAAATATTCAACATGCTGCTGGCGGTCTTCGATCGGGCAGCGTTAATGCTTATCTGCCTGTTCTTTCTCATCCGTATCCGTCTGTTTCGCGAACTGTTGCACAAGTCGGCGCACTCCCCAAAAGAGTTGCTCGCCGTTACCGCCATTTTCTCGCTGTTCGCCCTGTTCAGCACCTGGTCCGGCGTTCCTGTAGAAGGTTCGCTGGTGAACGTACGTATTATCGCGGTGATGTCAGGCGGGATTCTGTTTGGCCCGTGGGTGGGCATCATTACCGGCGTGATTGCGGGTATTCACCGTTATTTAATTGATATCGGTGGCGTGACGGCGATCCCCTGCTTTATCACCAGCATTCTGGCGGGTTGTATATCGGGCTGGATCAACCTGAAAATCCCCAAAGCACAGCGCTGGCGCGTCGGTATTCTCGGCGGCATGTTGTGTGAAACGTTGACCATGATTCTGGTGATTGTCTGGGCACCAACTACCGCATTGGGGATCGATATCGTCTCTAAAATCGGGATTCCAATGATCCTCGGCAGCGTCTGTATCGGCTTTATTGTGTTGCTGGTACAAAGTGTTGAGGGCGAAAAAGAGGCCAGCGCCGCGCGGCAGGCCAAGCTGGCGCTGGATATCGCCAACAAAACGCTGCCGCTGTTTCGCCATGTCAATAGCGAGTCATTACGCAAGGTCTGCGAAATTATCCGCGATGACATTCACGCTGACGCGGTGGCAATCACCAATACCGATCATGTGCTGGCCTACGTTGGCGTGGGTGAACATAACTATCAGAATGGCGATGACTTCATTAGCCCGACTACCCGCCAGGCGATGAATTATGGAAAAATCATCATTAAAAACAATGATGAAGCCCACCGCACACCAGAGATTCATTCCATGCTGGTGATCCCATTGTGGGAGAAAGGCGTTGTGACCGGAACGCTGAAAATTTACTACTGCCACGCGCATCAGATAACCTCGTCATTACAGGAAATGGCGGTCGGTCTGTCACAAATCATCTCCACGCAACTGGAAGTTTCGCGCGCTGAGCAGCTGCGTGAAATGGCAAATAAGGCAGAGCTTCGCGCCCTGCAAAGCAAAATTAATCCCCATTTCCTGTTTAACGCTTTGAACGCTATTTCATCGTCAATCCGTCTGAATCCGGATACCGCTCGCCAGCTGATCTTTAATCTGTCGCGTTATCTGCGCTATAACATTGAATTAAAAGACGATGAGCAAATCGATATCAAAAAAGAGCTGTATCAAATTAAAGACTATATTGCCATTGAGCAGGCCCGCTTTGGCGACAAGCTGACGGTTATCTATGATATTGATGAAGAGGTGAATTGCTGCATTCCCAGCCTGCTGATCCAGCCGTTGGTGGAAAACGCCATTGTCCACGGTATCCAGCCTTGCAAAGGTAAAGGCGTTGTCACCATCAGCGTTGCAGAGTGCGGTAATCGGGTACGCATTGCGGTGCGGGATACCGGGCACGGCATCGATCCAAAGGTGATTGAGCGGGTCGAAGCGAACGAAATGCCGGGCAATAAAATTGGCCTGCTGAATGTCCATCATCGCGTGAAGTTATTGTATGGCGAGGGGCTGCATATCCGCCGCCTGGAACCAGGAACGGAAATTGCGTTTTACATTCCTAACCAACGCACCCCTGTCGCCTCACAGGCTACGTTATTGCTTTGAGCCGGAGTGATATTGTGAAAGTCATCATTGTTGAAGACGAATTCCTGGCACAACAGGAACTGAGCTGGCTAATTAAAGAGCACAGCCAGATGGAGATTGTCGGCACCTTTGACGACGGTCTGGACGTGTTGAAGTTTTTGCAGCATAACCGCGTCGACGCCATTTTTCTGGATATCAATATTCCGTCGCTGGATGGTGTGTTACTGGCACAAAACATCAGCCAGTTCGCCCATAAACCGTTTATTGTGTTTATCACCGCGTGGAAAGAACATGCGGTAGAAGCGTTTGAACTGGAGGCGTTTGACTACATTCTCAAACCGTATCAGGAGTCACGCATTACCGGGATGCTGCAAAAACTGGAAGCAGCCTGGCAGCAACAGCAGACCAGCAGTACGCCTGCCGCGACGGTAACGCGTGAGAATGACACCATTAATCTGGTGAAAGATGAGCGAATCATCGTCACGCCAATTAACGATATCTATTACGCCGAAGCGCACGAGAAAATGACCTTTGTCTATACGCGGCGTGAATCCTACGTAATGCCGATGAACATTACCGAATTTTGCAGCAAACTGCCGCCATCGCATTTTTTCCGCTGCCATCGCTCATTTTGTGTCAATCTGAACAAAATCCGCGAGATCGAACCGTGGTTTAATAACACCTATATTCTGCGGCTGAAAGATCTGGATTTTGAAGTGCCGGTCAGCCGCAGCAAAGTTAAAGAATTCCGCCAGTTAATGCATCTTTAATCGGGAACTTTCATGAAAGCACCAGGCTTGCCCGCCGATCAACAATTTTTCGCCGATCTGTTCAGCGGCCTGGTGCTTAACCCGCAACTACTGGGGCGCGTCTGGTTTGCCAGCCAGCCTGCCTCATTGCCAGTGGGCAGTTTATGTATTGATTTTCCCCGTCTGGATATCGTGCTACGCGGCGAATACGGCAATCTGCTGGAAGCAAAGCAGCAACGTATGGTGGAAGGAGAAATGCTGTTTATTCCGGCACGCGCGGCTAATTTACCGGTCAACAACAAACCGGTGATGCTGTTAAGCCTGGTGTTCGCACCGACCTGGCTTGGCTTATCATTTTACGATAGCCGCACCACGTCGTTGTTGCATCCTGCCCGCCAGATCCAGCTTCCCAGCCTGCAACGCGGTGAAGGTGAAGCGATGCTTACAGCCCTCACCCATCTTAGCCGTTCGCCGCTGGAGCAGAATATCATTCAGCCGCTGGTGTTAAGTTTGCTGCATCTTTGCCGTAACGTGGTGAATATGCCGTCGGGCAATTCGCAGCCGCGCGGCGATTTTCTCTATCACAGCATTTGTAACTGGGTTCAGGATAATTATGCCCAGCCGCTCACCCGCGAGAGCGTGGCGCAGTTTTTTAATATCACGCCCAATCATCTGTCAAAACTGTTTGCTCAGCATGGAACGATGCGTTTTATCGAGTATGTGCGTTGGGTGCGAATGGCGAAGGCGAGGATGATTTTGCAGAAATATCATCTGTCAATTCATGAAGTGGCGCAGCGTTGCGGCTTTCCGGACAGCGACTATTTTTGTCGCGTTTTCCGGCGTCAGTTTGGCCTGACGCCGGGAGAGTACAGCGCCCGTTTTCAGGGCTAACGTCAGAAGGTTAATTCCGTTTCCAGCAGCGTCAGAATACTTTGCGCATCTTGCGCGGCAAACAACGACTGGCGGAAGTTTTTATTCACCAGTTTGCGCGCCAGCTGCGAGAAGACTTTCACATGGTTCATCCCTTCGTTAGCACCCAGCGTCAGCATGATCACCAGTTCGACTTCGCCCATCTCTGACTGCCAGTCAACCGGTTTCACCAGCCGGGCAATGCTGATACTGGAATGACGGATCCACTGAGATTTGGTGTGCGGGATCGCCACGCCAAAACCAACGCCAGTAGTGACAATCTCTTCCCGCTGCCAGACATCTTCTTCCAGCTCAAACGGACGTTCAGTACGCCCGTTAACGCCCAGGTTGCCGCACAGAAACTGGATCGCCTGCTCTTTATTGCTAAAGGCCTGATCAACAAAGATATTCTCCAGCGCCAGCAGCGGGCGAACGTCTTCTTCCGGCGTAAACGCGGTGAGTAACGCTTCAATCTCCTGCGCGCTGCGGCATTCACATGCCTGACGCGCCAGTTCCCGACACGCCTCGCTATCCAGTTGACGAAGCTGGCTTTTCACCGCCGGAATGCGCGGGCTACTCATACTCAGCTCATCCAGGCCCAGCCCAAGCAGTAGCGGAAGATAACGGCTTTCACCGCCCAGTTCACCGCAAATACCTACCCATTTACCCCGCTGATGCGCAGTGGTAACAATCTGCTGCAACATGCGCAGGAACGATGGCGTAATCGGGTTATACAGCGGCGATACGCGCGGGTTATTACGATCGACCGCATACAGATACTGGGTCATATCGTTAGAACCGATACTGAAGAAATCAACCTCATCGCAGAAGTGGTCGATGATGTAGCACACCGACGGCACTTCCACCATGATACCCAGCGTAATCGTCTCTGCATGACGCAGACCATCGCGCTTAAGCTCAACGATCGCTTTTTGGAGCTCACCCTTCACCCATAAGATCTGATCGAGACTGTGGACCATTGGGATCATCAACTGGGCGTTGCCGAAACTGGCAGCGCGCAAAATCGCCCGCAATTGAGTACGGAACAGGCCAGCAAATTCCGGGTAAATACGTACCGCGCGATAGCCGAGGAACGGGTTCTCTTCCTGGGGAATGTTGAGGTAAGGAATGCTTTTATCGCCACCGATGTCCATCGTGCGGAAGATAATCGGCTTGTCGCCCGCCGCCAGTAGCACCTGCTGGTACGCTTCAAACTGTTCCTGCTCGTCCGGCACGCTGTCGCGATCCATATAGAGCATTTCGGTACGAAACAGCCCAACGCCTTCCGCTCCGTTGGCAAACGCGCCTGGGGCTTCCAGAGCTGTGCCAATATTCGCCGCAATATCAATACGCTTTTTATCACGGGAATAGGCCAGCTGCGCGGCAGCTTGCGCCTGTTGTTTTTGGCGTTTATCCGCCAGCGTCTGCGCCACCTGGTAATAACCGCTCACCGCATCGTTGGGATTAATTGCCAGTACGCCGCACTGGGCATCAAGCACTGCAGGTTGCCCGGCATAACGGGCAATCGCATCCAGCGGCAGGCCGCTCAGTACCGGGATCGCCGAAGCGCGGGCCAGAATCAGGGTATGCGAGGTGCGCCCGGTTTTCTCCAGAATCATGCCCGCAAGATTTTTTAAATCGAGGCTCAAAAACTGGCTTGGGGTTAAATCTTCAGCCACCAGAATGGTCGGTTTTTCAAGCACCAGATTATTGCGCGGTTTTAGTTCCGGCCAGGTGATATGCAGCAACTGTTCGCTGATATCGCGAATGTCGCTGACCCGCTCGCGCAGATAATCGCTAGCAGAAGCAGAAAGTTTGGCACAAACCTGCTCCATATTGCTGATGATCGCCGCCCCCAGCCCCTGATGCTGTTCTGCCATCAGGTGACGGATATTGCCTGCAAATTCATCATCCTGAATCAGCGACAAATGGGCGCTGAGGATAGTTTTGCTTTCGCCGTCACGCTCACGCAATTGCTGGTTCAGTTGCTCGGCAAGCGTTGCCAGACTGTGCTCCAGTAGGGTGGAATCTTGCGCACTCGCAGGGATCACCCGATAACTGTCGAGGCTGTCGCTCTGTAACAGGGTCAGTGTACCCACGCCAACGCCGCTTGCCAGCACGTTGCCGTACAGTAAATCCGGGTTCAGGCGGCTTAATGAACGCGGCAGCGGATGCGCCGTCAGTTCTGCCAGCGTCGGCTGGACGCTATCGCTGTCGATAAAGCGCACCTGGATATACTCTTCCAGCACTCGCCGCGCCTGCTCTTCATCGCTACCGCTAATGTTCAGACTGCAACTGTCATTAAATAGGGTGCCAGTGCCAATCAGCGCCAGCGAGCTTTTCGCATCGGCCTTTGCGTTCTGGCGATGGTTAATAAAAGTGATTTCGCTTTGCCACTGGCTGCACTGCTCTTTAAGTTCCCACGCCGGACGAGCATGTAGACCGTTAGGCAAAGGACAGAGAAATTGAATCGTTAACATAACCGCTCCGGGTTAATCAGGAGATCATCTGAAATCCGTCAGTTGAACAACCGTCTCACGCGTAAGACGTTGAATAAGGGCAGATAAAAGCTGCTGCATCTGCAAAATGTCACGGCAATCGGCAATCGATGCGGCGCAATGTCCGTGGCGGGTGGCAGGCCCCATCACCACTGTGGGTACGCCAGTGCCGGTTAAGTGCACCGCCCCACCGTCCGTGCCACCGTTGCTGAACATATCCGCCTGCAACGGCACGCCAATTTCTGCCGCCACGGTTTCAATCCACGCGGTAAGTTTTGGCGGCGCAATCAGCGATTTATCGCTTAACACCAGCATCGGCCCGTTACCAATCTGACGATGGTTAGCCGCGCCATAATCAAAGTTTTTCGCCCAGCAGGCGGTATCAAGCACAATGGCGACGTCCGGCGACACCGCGCGGGTGGCAGTTTGCCCGCCGCGTAATCCCACCTCTTCGCTGGAACTTGCCACCAGCCACACCTCCGCAGGCAGTTCGGCGTCGTGCAGCTCACGTAGTAACGTCACCAGCAGATAGCAACCGAGGCGATCATCAAAGGCTTTCCCCATCACCCGCTGGTGAGGGAGAACCTGAAAAGTTGTATCAAAGGTGACGCGATCGCCTGGACGAATTCCCGCCTGCATCACTTCGTCATACGAGCGCGCACCAATGTCCACGCGCATGGTGCTGACGTCATTCCCCTGCCGGTCGCCGTCAAGCAGGCCTGGAATTTTGCACTCTTCACGGGTAGTGATACGCACCGACTGAAGCTGGCGGGCAGCCATGCGTACATTGCCAACCGGCAACACATCGATCGCCCCTTCGCGGGAGATGCTGCGCACCATAAATCCCACTTCGTCCATATGCGCACAGATCATCACCTTCGGACCTGTCGACTCATTGAGTCGGATCAGCACCGATCCCAGCCCATCAAATCGCACTTCTTTTTGCAGGCGATCCGCTTCTTCCAGCAGGATCTGCCGTACTTCCTGTTCCGAGGAGGCGATCGCATCTGCCTCGCTCAACGCTTTTAATAACGATAAATCCATTATGCCTCTCCCGTGAGCAACACTGTTTTCGGCATGGCGTAGAGCACTTCTGCACCTTGCGGGGTGACCAGCACAACATCTTCGATGCGCACGCCCCCTTGCCCTGGCAAATAAATCCCCGGCTCCACGGTCAGTAACATGCCTGGCTGTAGCGTCGTGGTGTCCCGCGGTGAAAAACGCGGATCCTCATGGACTTCAATACCGATAGCATGACCGGTGTTATGACCGAAATAGTCGCCATAACCGGCTTCTGTAATCACCCGGCGCGCGGCGTCGTCAACCTGCTGGCAGCGTACGCCGGGGCGAATCGCGGAGATTGCTGCGAGCTGTGCCTGCAGGACAATCTGATAGACGTTAAACAGCGGGTGAGATTCGGCGCTCACCCCTTCGCCATTCACCAGCAAGGTGCGCGTCATATCAGAGCAGTACCCCTGATAGAGCGCACCAAAATCAAGAGTGACAAACTCGCCCGCTGCAACAATCTTGTCGCTGGCTTTACCGTGCGGCAGCGCGCCACGCCAGCCGCTGGCGACAATGGTGTCAAAAGAAGCTTTTTCTGCGCCCTGCTGGCGCATAAACCACTCCAGTTCAGCGGCTATCTCGCATTCGCTCATACCCGCCTGAATAAAGCGGCGAATATGCTCTGCGCCACGATCGGCAATCCCGCAGGCAAGGCGGATTTTCTCCACCTCTTCTGGCGTTTTGATTTGCCGCAGCACATCCGGCGTGGCGCTCACCAGTTTCGCATTGAGTTCGAACTGCCAGCGGTGCGCGGTTTCCCAACTCACCTGCTGGCCTTCAAAACCGAGCGTTTGCAACTGCTCATCGGCAATGATTTGATTGACGATAGTGGTAAGCGTGTTCGTCGCGTCAAGCAAATGCAGCTGGTAGCCTTGCGTGCGGGCTTCTACATCCGCGTAATAGCGCGAGTCCACCAGAATGTGCGCACTTTCACGGCTAATCAGCACATAGCCTGATCCGGTGGAGATCCCCAGATGCGGCTGTTTGTTCTGCCGTGAGGAGAGAAGCACCGCATCCAGTTGTTGCGCCTTAAGCCAGTCGCGCAGCGAAGCGAGTAATGTCATCAGGATTGTCCTTCTTACAGGCTATCGATTAACAATTTGCCTTTACGGAACATCATCAGACGCAGGAACACCACCATCAGCGCAGTTATGACTGCCCCCAGCGCGATCCCCGCCATGTAGACGCCGAGGTTAGTGACCAGCGGCCATGCCCAGATAGCGGACTCCGGGAACCATTGCACTGCGCCCAGCCAGACAGCGGCGGTTGAGCCGACAATCGCGCCGACCATATAGGACGGAATGGCGGTGATGGGGCTTTCCAGCGCAAACGGAATCGCACCCTCACTGATCCCCATAAACGCCAGGAACATGGCGGTTTTACCCTGCGGATAAAGCTGAGCACTGAACAGACGTTTGCCGGTTAAACGGCGGTCGATAATGGTCGCCAGACCCAGACCAATCGGCGGAATAACAATAGCGATGGAACGCGCGGTAACCGGTAATACGTGGTCAGTGGTAAAGCTGAAGGCAACGAAACCAGCTGCTTTGTTGATCGGGCCACCAAGGTCGATTGCTGTCGCCGCGGCGATCCCCATCGCGTACATTAGCGCACCCTTCTCACCTGCGGCAGTCAGCACGGTACGGATACCGCCGTTGATCCAGCCACCAAAGGGGGTGATGACGTAGTACATCGCCAGCATGACAAAAATGGCGGAAAGAATCGGTAGCAAAAATGTGGTTTTGAACGCTAACAGGAAATCCGGTAACTGGATTTTCTGGTTCATCCACTTCACAAGGTAACCAGCAACGATAGAAATAATCAGGGCACCAATGAAGGTGGACGGCACCGGCGAAGAGGTCGCCCATTGCATCGTGCTGGGATCGAAGTTCAGCAGTTGCGTCGGCTGGGTAGACATCAACCCACCGATAAAACCAGCCGGGAACGCCAGTTTGCCACCGATAGAGTTCGCCACAAATGCAGCAAACATCGGAATGGCAAAACCAAACAACACGCCGCCGAAGGACTGCGACAACCAGGCAAATTTCAGTAAGGAGAGGTCGAAACCGGAGAATTTCCCGCTATTAAGAGCATCCATGATGCCGATATCAGCAGGAATTTTAAGCCAGCTATAAGCAATCAGCTGGCTGAAAGCGAGGATCACACCGCCCATAATTAAGGTCGGCACCATGCGTGAAATCCCTGACATCACATGCTGCGGGAGTTCACCCCAGAAGCTGGTTTTAGAGGCCTGCGGATTCTTAACTGCCGCTGCCGCACCGGATGCGCCAGGCACAACGGTTGCACTGCGTTTTTTAATGGCCATAACAATTATCCCTGTCGAATATTACTGTTGTTCAGAGGCAATCATCTCTTCGATTTCTTTGATGATGCCCGCAGCGTTTTTAATTGCGTCCTGCAAAGTGATTTCATAAACGTCGCGTGATTCGAAACGTTCGTTATCTTCCGGGGTAACCGCCACGGAGTGGATGATGATGGTCGCTTCGGCGATATCCTGCGCGGTCAGGCGATTCTGGATGCCGTCCGCGCCCTGAGTTTCAATTTTCACTTCATAGCCTGCTTCCACCGCCGCTTCTTCCAGCGCCTGGGCTGCCATAAAGGTGTGAGCCAGACCCATCGGGCAGGCACATAAAGCAATCAGTTTCTTACTCATCGTTAATTCCTCGTTCAGTGATAGTTGACGAGTGAAATTATGAACGTGCAAAACAAATCGCCGTTACCAGACAAATAATGCATTTACTGGAGAATTAATCCCGCTGTACGGAAGTGTGACGCAGGTCGGCCTTGTGAGGGGACACAAAGGAAAATTGAATTAACTGTATGATTTAAAAGATTATCGGGAGAGTTACCTCCCGATATAACAGGAAGGATTTAGAGAATGTGACCTAAGGTCTGGCGTAAATGTGCACCGGAACCAAGAAGGCCCGGATTGTCATGGACGATGAGATACACCGGAATATCATGGACATATTCTTTAAAGCGCCCTTTATCTTCAAATGCGGCACGGAAACCAGAGGCTTTGAAGAACTCAAGGAAGCGCGGCACGATACCACCCGCAATAAACACGCCGCCAAATGTCCCGAGATTGAGCGCCAGATTGCCGCCAAAACGGCCCATAATGACGCAAAACAGCGACAACGCGCGGCGGCAATCGGTGCAGCTGTCAGCCAGCGCGCGTTCGGTAATATCTTTTGGCTTGAGATTTTCTGGCAGGCGGTTGTCGGCTTTAACAATTGCGCGATACAAATTCACCAGCCCAGGGCCAGAAAGCACGCGCTCTGCCGAAACATGACCAATTTCTGCACGCAGTATTTCGAGGATAATGCCCTCTTCTTCACTATTCGGCGCAAAATCAACGTGACCGCCTTCGCCTGGCAAGCTTACCCAACGCTTATCTACATGGACCAGATGCGCAACCCCTAGCCCCGTTCCGGCACCGTAAACCGCAATAGGCTTACCTTCTACCGGTTCTGCGCCACCAAACTGAATCAGATGCTCTTTTTTCAGCATCGGGATCGCCATCGATACAGCGGTAAAATCGTTGATAATTTCCAGATGGCTAAAACCGAGATTCTTTTTCATTTCGGCAATTGAGAACGCCCAGGTATGGTTGGTCATTGCCACCCAATCACCGGTAATCGGGCAAGCGATGGCAATACAGCCGTCTTTCACCTCGACCTTATGTTCTTCAAGATAAACGCGAATGACCGCTTCGAGGCTGGGATAATCAAGCCCTGAATAGGTCTTAGCCTGCGAGATTTCACCACTGGCAATATCACACAGAGCAAGACGCGCGTTGGTGCCGCCCACATCACCGACTAATGCATACTTTGTCATTCTTCAACTGCTCCGCTAAAGTCAAAATAATTCTTTCTCACACTGTAAATACCTGGGGGCATAACAACAACGCCGGAAAGGCAGGCTCCCTGTAAATATCGATCTGGGTCACACAATTACTTTATCGTTTCAGCACCAATTGCAGCGATGCCTTTTTGCAAGCTGGGCAAACTAAGTATCTGACCCCGCATAAGGAATAGAACATGCTCCATCCGCGAGCCAGAACCATGTTGTTATTATCGCTCCCCGCCGTGGCAATTGGGATTGCGTCCAGTCTTATTCTGATTGTGGTGATGAAAATCGCCTCGGTATTACAGAATTTGCTCTGGCTACGACTGCCGGGAACTCTGGGGATAGCCCAGGATTCACCTTTCTGGATCATCGCCATATTAACGCTAACAGGTATTGCGGTGGGGTTGGTTATCCGTTTCAGCCAGGGGCATGCTGGACCAGACCCCGCCTGTGAACCGCTGATCGGCGCACCGGTTCCGCCCTCTGCGCTACCAGGACTTATCGTAGCATTAATTCTCGGTCTTGCTGGCGGCGTCAGCCTGGGGCCGGAACATCCGATCATGACCGTCAATATCGCCCTTGCGGTTGCGATAGGTGCTCGTCTGTTACCGCGCGTCAACCGGATGGAGTGGACTATTTTAGCCTCTGCTGGAACTATCGGCGCGCTGTTTGGCACACCTGTTGCGGCGGCATTGATATTTTCGCAAACCTTAAATGGCAGTAGTGAAGTTCCGCTATGGGATCGTCTCTTTGCGCCGTTAATGGCGGCAGCAGCTGGTGCACTAACTACCGGATTATTTTTCCATCCTCATTTTTCACTGCCCATTGCGCATTACGGACAGATGCAAATGACCGATATTCTCAGTGGTGCAATTGTGGCGGCGATTGCCATCGCAGCAGGGATGGTCGCCGTATGGTGCTTACCACGGTTGCACGCGATGATGCATCAAATGAAAAATCCGGTGCTCGTGCTGGGTATTGGCGGATTTATTCTCGGTATTCTGGGGGTAATGGGTGGACCAGTTTCGCTGTTTAAAGGGCTGGATGAGATGCAGCAGATGGTGGCAAATCAGGCTTTCAGCACCAGCGATTACTTTTTGCTGGCGGTGATTAAACTTGCCGCTCTCGTGGTTGCTGCCGCCAGTGGCTTTCGCGGTGGGCGAATCTTCCCGGCAGTGTTTGTCGGGGTGGCATTAGGGTTGATGCTGCATGAGCACGTTCCCGCCGTTCCAGCGGCAATAACCGTTTCCTGCGCTATTCTCGGCATCGTGCTGGTGGTAACACGCGATGGCTGGTTAAGTCTTTTTATGGCGGCAGTCGTTGTACCCAATACCACATTGCTACCGCTGCTCTGTATCGTCATGCTTCCGGCATGGCTGTTATTAGCAGGTAAGCCGATGATGATGGTCAATCGTCCGAAGCAACAGCCACCCCACGATAACATTTAGCAAAAAATGCTCTCCTTTATGATTTAAGAGTTATGGCGATGATACGGGGCTTTACCTCCCCGTAATATTGCGTTAACAGGCCGCTGACGGCTTCGATCGTGAAGGAGAATAACAATGTTCAGGTCACTGTTTCTGGCGGCCGCCCTGATGGCATTTACCCCGCTTGCGGCAAACGCAGGTGAAATCACCCTACTGCCATCAATCAAATTACAAATTGGCGATCGCGATCATTACGGTAATTACTGGGACGGTGGTCACTGGCGCGACCGTGACTACTGGCATCGCAATTATGAATGGCGTAAAAACCGCTGGTGGCGTCATGATAATGGCTACCACCGTGGCTGGGATAAGCGTAAAGCGTATGAGCGTGGCTATCGTGAAGGCTGGCGCGATCGTGACGATCATCGCGGAAAAGGCCGCGGACATGGACACCGCCATTAAACACATTCGCCAATGGAGCACAATGCCTGATGCGACGCTAGTGCGTCTTATCAGGCCTACAAACCGGCTCTTTAACGCGTAGGGCGGATAAGGCGTTTACGCCGCATCCGCCAATAGTGCCAGATGCGACGCTCATTCAACTACAGTCCCAGCGCCGTCCCCACCAACAACCAGATATTCAGCGCCACGACCAGCACTACAATCACCCAGCCTGTCTGTTTTACGCGTTTGCTGTTCACCAGATCGCCCATCATCTTGCTGTCACTGGTGAAAATCAGCAGTGGAACCAGCGCCAGGGCGATACCAAAACTTAACAGTACCTGACTCATAACCAGAATCCGTGTCGGATCTAATCCCATCAGAATCACAATAAATGACGGCAACATGGTGACTGTACGACGCACCCACAGCGGGATATGGAAGCGAATGAAGCCCTGCATCACCACCTGCCCCGCCAGTGTCCCCACCACCGTTGATGACAGTCCGGCAGCAACCAGGCTTAATCCAAAGACCGTTGCCGCAGCATGGCTTAACAACGGTTGCAGCGTCAGGTAAGCCTCATCAAGATCGGCAACGCCAGTATGACCGGAAAAGTGGAACGCCGCCGCAGCCGTAGCCATCATCGCCAGATTGACAAAACCGGCAATAGTCATAGCGATAGCCACATCCCATTTGGTGGCAGAATAACGTTGTTGACGCGAACCACCATGTAAATGCTGAGTCAGCGAAGAGTGTAAATAAATCACGTGTGGCATAATCGTCGCCCCCAACACACCTGCCGCCAGGAAGACTGCCTCCGAGGTGGGTAAACTCGGGATTACCATTCCTTTACCCAGTTGCGCCAGGTTAGGCTGGGAGAAAATCAACTCGACAATGTAAGCCGCAGCAACAAACAGCAGTAACCCGCCAATCACTTTCTCCAGCGGTTTTTGCCCTCGACGTTGCAGCATTAAAATCAGGAAAGTCGCGATCCCCGTCAGCACCGCGCCCTGCAACAGCGAAACACCCAGAATGAGTTTAAAACCGATCGCCGCACCAATAAATTCCGCCAGGTCGGTTGCCATCGCAATGATTTCTGCCTGAACCCAATAGAACCACACTACGGGACGCGGATAGTGATCGCGAATCTGCTCCGCCAGGTTTTTACCGGTGGCAATCCCCAGTTTGGCAGACAGTATCTGAATCAGCATCGCCATCAGGTTGGCCCAAACGACAACCCACAGTAGCTGATAGCCGAAGCTGGCACCCGCCTGAATATTGGTCGCAAAGTTACCAGGATCGATATAACCAATCGCCGCAATGAACGCAGGTCCCATTAATGCGAGCCTCATCTTGCGCGCCGCCCGTCCGCTGCTACTCTCAACGCGATAGTTAGTCATCTTGTGCCTCTAAAACATAGCCTTTGCTATGTTTCATGCTATGTCAAACGAGAATGATTATCAAATTCATTTAAGTGGATTGTGATGATTTCTTTGATAGACCAGAATTATGACGACGAAAAGATTGATGACTTGAATGTTGTGATTATGTTTAATGTTAGCACATTTACATAACTTTCAGCTTCCATACACAACATAGCAGAAATGTATGACAGCTCACTATTTTTGAAGCTTGTCACAGGACGTCATTATAGTGTGTGTCAGATCTCGTTTTCCTTAACCATGTTACATAGAATGTGCACGGAAATTTAACCTGCCTCATATTTGGAGCAAATATGGACCGCGTCCTTCATTTTGTACTGGCACTTGCCGTTGTTGCGATTCTCGCACTGCTGGTAAGCAGCGACCGCAAAAAAATTCGTATCCGTTATGTTATTCAACTGCTTGTTATCGAAGTGTTACTGGCGTGGTTCTTCCTGAACTCCGACGTTGGTTTGGGCTTCGTGAAAGGCTTCTCCGAAATGTTTGAGAAACTGCTCGGATTTGCCAACGAAGGGACTAACTTCGTCTTTGGTAGCATGAATGATCAAGGCCTGGCATTCTTCTTCCTGAAAGTGCTGTGCCCAATCGTCTTTATCTCTGCGCTGATCGGTATTCTCCAGCACATTCGCGTGTTGCCGGTGATTATCCGCGCAATTGGTTTCCTGCTCTCCAAAGTCAACGGTATGGGCAAACTGGAATCCTTCAACGCCGTCAGCTCTCTGATTCTGGGTCAGTCTGAAAACTTTATTGCCTATAAAGATATCCTCGGCAAAATCTCCCGCAATCGTATGTACACCATGGCAGCTACGGCGATGTCCACCGTGTCGATGTCCATCGTTGGTGCATACATGACCATGCTGGAGCCGAAATATGTCGTTGCGGCGCTGGTACTGAACATGTTCAGCACCTTTATCGTGCTGTCGCTGATCAACCCTTACCGTGTTGATGCCAGTGAAGAAAATATTCAGATGTCCAACCTGCACGAAGGTCAGAGCTTCTTCGAAATGTTGGGTGAATACATTCTGGCAGGTTTCAAAGTTGCCATTATCGTTGCCGCGATGCTGATCGGCTTTATCGCCCTGATCGCCGCGCTGAACGCACTGTTCGCCACCGTGACTGGCTGGTTTGGCTACAGCATCTCCTTCCAGGGCATCCTGGGCTACATCTTCTATCCGGTTGCTTGGGTGATGGGTGTTCCTTCCAGTGAAGCACTGCAAGTGGGCAGTATTATGGCGACCAAACTGGTTTCCAACGAGTTCGTTGCGATGATGGATCTGCAGAAAATTGCTTCCACGCTCTCTCCGCGTGCTGAAGGCATCATCTCTGTGTTCCTGGTTTCCTTCGCTAACTTCTCTTCAATCGGGATTATCGCAGGTGCAGTTAAAGGCCTGAATGAAGAGCAAGGTAACGTGGTTTCTCGCTTCGGTCTGAAGCTGGTTTACGGCTCTACCCTGGTGAGTGTGCTGTCTGCGTCAATCGCAGCACTGGTGCTGTAAGACCATACATAAAAAAGCCGGGGATAATTCCCCGGTTTTTTACGCCTGTTAATCAGCTAATGGCTGCGGGCGACCAATCAAATACCCTTGCAGATATTGCACCCCGAGCTTATGCAATAGCGCCTGCTGCTGTTGCGTCTCGACAAACTCCGCGACCACACTCAATGACTTCGCTTTCGCCAGATCGGTAATTGATCTCACAATCATCGCATCCAGCGTATTCGTGACGATATCTTTCACAAAGACGCCATCAATTTTGATGATATCAGCCTGCAAACGTTTTAACCGTTCGTAGTTGGCATAGCCGGTGCCAAAGTCATCAATCGCAATCCGGAAACCAAACTTATGCAGTTGCTCGATGTTGTACATGCTGCTTTCTGCGTTAGAAAACGCCTGCTCCTCGGTGATCTCAAGAATGACCGCCTGCGGGGAGATGTGATAACGCTTAAACAGACGAATAATCCGCCCGGCAATATTCTTTTGCAGCAGCGTGAGCGGCATTAAATTGACTGAAAAGCGCGGGCCTTTTTTGTCGCAAGGATGTGTTGCCAGCCACTTCAACAGGGATTCCAGCACTTGCAAATCAAAACGCGCGCTAAGGTTAAACTGAGCAATAAGGGGCAGAAACTTATCCGGGGTCATAATGCCGCCGTCATATTTCAGTCGCGCGAGGATCTCATCATAACCTTCACCCTCTTTGTTGCGAATTGGCTGGGCGTAGAGCAGCAAATCACCCTGATCTAACGCCGTACGAATGGTATTCAGCAATAGCACCTGTTTAGTGGTCTGCCCGGAAACCATCTCCTCTCTGCTATCCAGCGCCAGCACATGGTGATGTGCGCAGGATTGCTCCGCCAGCCAGCTTAACTGCCCCAACAAGGGTTGCAAGGTTTCCTGATTTCCATCAAAACGCCCCCAGGCAGCACCATAGCCCATATCCAGCCCGGTATTGTTCCAGTGAATTTGCCGACTATTCAGGATGTTAACCATATGCTGGAGTCGCCCTTCCGTTTCCGGTCCACTCAGCACTAACAGCAGTTCACTACCCGGCAATTGATACAACTTTTCGTTTTCCTGCATCAACGGCAGCAGCGTACGGTAAATTGATCGGATACAGTGAACGCGCATCATTAAGCCGTAATGACGACTCATAAACTCAAGATTATCAATGCGCAGGCAGCAAAAACTCTTGCCCGCCTCTTGCTCCGGCGCTTGCTCCAACGCACGAAAGTTGGGTAGAAGCGTTAACGGATCGGTCAGCGCCTGCAAATGCCAGCGGCGGTTAAGCCATTCACTACGATGATAAATACGCACCATATAGAGCAGGCAAACACTAAAGGAAATCAGCACCGCGAGAATAAATGCCAGCGAATATTCGGTTAGTACCCCTTGCAAAAAGTTCTGGTTGTAATTCAGCAGGCAAAGCGTTGAAACAGCCCAGGTGAGATTTAAAAACGGATAGCGAAGCTTACCGACACCGAGGGTAAAGATGATAAAGAAAACAGGTACCAGGTAACCGGCAATAAAGTCATTCTCATACGGTGTGCACATCAGAAGTAGCAGCACGCTAAGAGCTGCCAGCCAGCTTAAGGTAAATGCGCGTTTCTCTTTGCTCAACGACGGAGCAATATCCCTGCGCCATAATATCTGCGCAAAGTGGGGACTTACAATCATGCGAGTGAGATAGTAGAAAAGCATGTTGTAAATCAGCACAGCGGTGAAAAGGCTTAGTAAATCAACGACTGTGAAAATGGCATCCGCATCGCCGAAAAAGGTGGATATCTTTAGCGGGAAATCAAAAAAGCTCCCCACAAGATACATGCTGCATTTGATGCCGATCGGCGTCACCAAACCAAGCCAGAAAAGACGTTGCCAGACATATCGGCTGGTCAATCCATAACGCCAACGCGTCCCCAGCTGCCAGCGTAATATTGCGCAGGCACACAACACCACAAACGTCTGGCTGCCGAGCATGACCGCGGTCTGTAAAAAAGAGAGATGAAAGTTCCACAGATTGGTGCAAAACATCCCGCATAAAACGGGGACGACACCGCGCCAGCCAAAGATAAACAAGATTGACAGCATTACGCACAGTGGCATCCACGCCAGAAAGATATAACTGGAATGGATAATGGCAAGTGGCGAAATAAAACGGGATAGCTGAATAAGTACCACGGTGAGCGTAAACGCTAGTGTGAATATCTTGATATTTTTTATCAGGTTATGCTCCACAAACATGAGTACACTACTCTCACTGATCGGGGTTTTCAGGCACACAAATAATAAGTTTATTCGCATCGCGAAGCAAACAGGGGCCAGCCTGTTGCCGATTTTTCATCCAATGATGCTTTCACCAGGCGGCGCTAACCCGGACGTAGACTGTATTACAAAAGCGGCAAAAAGCAGAGACAAAAAACCCCCGCTTTACAGCGAGGGTTTGAAATTTGGTGGAGCTAAGCGGGATCGAACCGCTGACCTCTTGCATGCCATGCAAGCGCTCTCCCAGCTGAGCTATAGCCCCACGATGCGTTTACGTACCAAATTTGCTGGGTGCAAAATTTGGTGGAGCTAAGCGGGATCGAACCGCTGACCTCTTGCATGCCATGCAAGCGCTCTCCCAGCTGAGCTATAGCCCCGTCACGTAAAGCTTGTCGAGTTGACGGGCGGCATCATATGAATTCCGCCCGAATGTGTCAACGGCAAATTGCAACGTGTAGTTTCAATCGCTGAAAAATCAGGCAAATGAACAATTTTGGAAAACCGCTCGCATTCAGTAGTTATTCATGTCACGGTTTCATGTAAAGTGGTGTTATAAAATGAACTACTAATAGACCCACATACATTCAGGGAATTGTTATGTTCAAGGAGAGGATGACGCCAGATGAACTTGCCAGACTGACCGGCTATAGCCGCCAGACCATTAATAAATGGGTACGCAAGGAAGGCTGGACAACGTCACCAAAACCTGGCGTCCAGGGTGGCAAAGCCCGACTGGTTCACGTCAATGAACAGGTTCGTGAATATATTCGCAATGCTGAACGTCCGGAAAGTCAGGGAGAAACGCCTGCCCTTTCTGGTGATGCGCCGCTTGAAGTATTGCTGGTGACACTGGCGAAAGAGATGACGCCAGTCGAACAAAAACAGTTTACATCCTTGCTTCTGCGGGAAGGGATTATCGGATTGTTACAACGCTTAGGGATTCGCGATAGCAAATAATATGAAAAGATTACGCAATAAAATGACCACCGAAGAACTGGCTGAATGCCTCGGTGTGGCTAAACAAACTGTTAACCGTTGGATCAGAGAAAAAGGCTGGAAAACGGAAAAATTTCCTGGCGTGAAAGGCGGTCGTGCCAGACTTATTCTGGTCGATACGCAAGTTTGCGAGTTTATTCAGAACACGCCAGCCTTCCATAACACGCCGATGCTTCTGGAAGCCGAAGAACCCCTTGCCGAATACGCACCGGGGATTCGCACTCCTGCTTATCGGCAAATCATCAGCGCAATAGACAACATGACTCACAGTGAGCAGGAAAAAGTTGCGCAATTTTTGTCACGCGAAGGAATTCGTCATTTCCTTGCTCGTCTCGACATAGATGAATCAGAATAAATAAAAAACGGCAGGGGTATCTCTCCTGCCGTTTATCTTTTATGCGCTAATTATTGCTGATTTTCGCGTTCAGCAATAAAAGCCAGCGCTTTGTTGATACGCTCGATACTGCGGGTCTTACCGATTGCGTGAACGGTAACATCCAGCGCCGGAGACTGCCCCGCACCGGTTACGGCGACACGCAGCGGCATACCAACTTTACCCATACCCACTTCCAGCTCATCCGCCGTCGCCTGAATAGCGTGATGAACGTTTTCAGCGGTCCAGTCAGTAATCGCAGTCAGTTTGTCACGAACCACTTCCAGCGGCTGACGCGCTACCGGACGCAGATGTTTTTTCGCGGCGTCGGCATCGAACTCAGCAAAATCTTCGTAGAAATAACGGCAGCTCTGTGCCATCTCTTTCAGCGTCTTGCAGCGTTCGCCCAGCAGTTTCACCAGATCAGCCAGCTGCGGGCCGTTACGGGTATCGATATTTTCCTGCTCAATGTGCCATTGTAAGTGAGTAGCAACATACTCCGGCGGCAGCGCGTTAATGTAGTGATGGTTCAGCCACAGCAGCTTGTCGGTGTTGAACGCACTGGCAGATTTGCTGACGGCATTCAGAGTGAAGTATTTGATCATCTCTTCACGAGTGAAGATTTCCTGATCGCCGTGGGACCAGCCCAGACGCACCAGATAGTTCAGCAATGCTTCTGGCAAATAACCGTCATCACGATACTGCATTACGCTGACCGCCCCGTGACGTTTGGACAGTTTTTTGCCGTCATCGCCGTTGATCATAGAAACGTGCGCGTAAACCGGTACCGGCGCTTTCAGTGCTTTAAGAATGTTGATCTGGCGCGGCGTGTTGTTGATATGGTCTTCGCCACGGATAACGTGGGTGATTTCCATATCCCAGTCGTCAACCACCACACAGAAGTTATAGGTTGGAGAACCATCGGTACGACGGATAATCAGATCATCCAGCTCCTGGTTGCTGAACTCAATCGGGCCACGGATCTGATCGTCAAAAACAACAGAACCTTCCTGCGGGTTAGCAAAACGTACAACGCACGGTTCATCATCAGCATGATGCTCATGGCTGTGGCGGCAGCGACCGTCATAACGCGGCTTCTCACCTTTCGCCATTTGCTCTTCGCGCAGCGCTTCCAGGCGCTCTTTAGAGCAATAGCATTTATAAGCAGTGCCCTCTTCCAGCATCTGATCGATCACCGCGTTGTAGCGATCAAAACGTTTGGTCTGGTAGTACGGACCTTCATCCCACTCCAGGCTCAGCCAGTTCATGCCATCCATAATGGCTTCGATAGCTTCCGGCGTGGAACGCTCAAGATCGGTGTCTTCAATACGCAGCACGAACTCACCGCCGTGGTTACGTGCAAAAAGCCAGGAGTAAAGAGCAGTACGCGCGCCGCCAACGTGCAGATAGCCTGTTGGGCTTGGCGCGAAGCGAGTTTTGATTTTCATGAAATGGCCTTACGTTTAGAAAGATGCCGACAACCGGCAAATCCTGGAAAAATTGAGTGGGCGATATTCTATCACTCCCGCCTGATTCCTCAATGTAGTTCGGGTTGCAACCTTACGCATTATTGTTTTCGTTGACAAATTGCGCAACACGGTCTGTTTTGCGATCATCTTGCTTAAATTTACGACGAACGAACAATTTCTTTAGAAAATGCGTTGACTCATTTTGAACTCTCCCTATAATGCGACTCCACACAGCGGGGGTGATTAGCTCAGCTGGGAGAGCACCTCCCTTACAAGGAGGGGGTCGGCGGTTCGATCCCGTCATCACCCACCAACTACTTTATGTAGTCTCCGCCGTGTAGCAAGAAATTGAGAAGTGGGTGATTAGCTCAGCTGGGAGAGCACCTCCCTTACAAGGAGGGGGTCGGCGGTTCGATCCCGTCATCACCCACCACTTTCTCGCCAGCTAAATTTCTTGTAAAAATGTGAAGTACCGAAGTGGGTGATTAGCTCAGCTGGGAGAGCACCTCCCTTACAAGGAGGGGGTCGGCGGTTCGATCCCGTCATCACCCACCACTTCGGGTCGTTAGCTCAGTTGGTAGAGCAGTTGACTTTTAATCAATTGGTCGCAGGTTCGAATCCTGCACGACCCACCAATGTAAAAAAGCGCCCTAAAGGCGCTTTTTTGCTATCTGCGATACTCAAAGATTCGAACCTGCAGCAGGTTCGAGTTGAGCGCAGCGAAACAACGGAGCCGCTCGCGGCGACGGCCCGAAGGGCGAGCGAAGCGAGTCATCCTGCACGACCCACCAATGTAAAAAAGCGCCCTAAAGGCGCTTTTTTGCTATCTGCAATTTGCGAAATTGCCTGATGCGCTTCGCTTGTCAGACCAACTATGTCCGGCAGTTCCCGTGCCTCTCATCTACTGCGCCAACGCCGCCAGCAGTTTAACCAGCGCGGGCGTCACCTGCTGCGTTTCATAAACAATATATAAGTCTGCCGGGATGCGTTCTTTGAGCGGACGGAATATGACACCGGGCCAGTTCATCTGCGCGTAGCTGTCCGCTATCAATGTGATACCAATACCCATACTGACCATGGCGAGTACCGTTTGCGGTTCATTAACTTCGCGAATAACAACCGGTGAAAATCCCACCTGCTGGCAAACCCGCTGCAAAAAATCCCAGTCAGTGTACACGGGCGGCATTGTAACGAAATACTCGTCACGTAGCGCTTCCAGCGGGACGGTGGAAAATGATGAGAGATGATGCTCTTCAGGCATCGCCACCAGAAACGCCGATTCATGCAACCGTAAGCTGGTAAAACCTGCCGGTGGTTCTGTCGCCATTCGCCAGATCCCGGCATCAAGTTCGCGGCGTTCCAGCAGGGCCATTTGCATCGCGGGCATCTTTTCGCGAAACAGAACTTCAACGTTAGGATTTTCTCTAAGGAATCGCCGCATAACCGGGCGCATCCGTCCCCACATTGCCGTTCCCACAACCCCGAGTTCAATCCGCCCTGCTTCTCCCCGACCTATTTGTTCAACCCGAGCCAATACATTATTTGCATTCACCAGCAATCGACGCGATTCTTCCATCAAGATTTTGCCCGCGTGTGTCAGTACGACGCTGCGCGAATGGCGAATAAAAAGCTGCGTGCCGAGTTGATTTTCCAGCTCTTTAATATGAATGCTGAGCGGAGGCTGAGACATATTTAAACGCGCTGCTGCGCGACCAAAATGCAACTCTTCCGCTACGGCAAGAAAATAACGGAGCAACTTAAGATCTGTTCTGTATACGCGTTCCATAATTAAGTGCTCCATATAATAAATACATCGTATTAAATTATCATGGCATAAAGTATTTCACCACCAGATATCCGACATACATAAACACAATGGATAATATACCCGGTAATACATTTGGTACAGGAATAGGCAAGCGCACGATTGTAAACAAAGCACCAATGCCAAAACCAACGCCAGAAGAAAATAAAATATCTTTCACTAATTAACCTTTATCATAAAAGCAGCCCCAAGGAACAGAGCTGCGAATCCTTTTAATGTGTAACTGAACGATGCGTTATCTTTTCAGGGTCATGGTTATATTTAAACCCAAAGAAAAATATCACTGCGAGGAAAAGAGCATACCCTGCAAACATCAGCCAAATGGTATGCCAATCTTTTACGCCATCCACCGAGAAGTAATCCACTGCCATACCGCTCAGAATCGAGCCAACCCATGCGCCGACACCATTTACCATGGTCATAAAAAGGCCCTGGGCGCTGGCACGAATGCTGGAATCAACTTCCTGTTCGACAAATACCGAACCAGAAATATTGAAGAAATCGAATGCACAGCCATAAACAATCATCGACAGCAGCAGCAAAATAAACCCGGTTGGTGATGGGTCGCCATAGGCAAAGAAGCCAAAGCGCAGCGTCCACGCCACCATACTCATCAGCATGACGGTTTTAATACCGAAACGCTTCAAAAAGAACGGTATCGTCAGAATGAAACCGACTTCAGCCATCTGTGAAACTGACAGTAAAATGGACGGATATTTCACCACGAAGCTATCAGCAAACTCAGGATTACGGGCGAAATCATGCAGGAACGGGTTGCCAAAAACGTTGGTAATTTGCAGCACCGCGCCCAGCATCATGGCGAAGAGGAAAAAGATAGCCATGCGTGGATTTTTAAACAGCACGAAGGCATCCAGACCCAGCTTGCTGGCAAGCGATGTAGTCGCTTTTTTCTCCGCAACCGGAATCTTCGGCAAAGTCAGCGCATAAGCCGACAGCAGCAATGACGCACCGGACGCGATATACAGCTGCAGACTACTCAATTCCAGATGCAGCAGGCTTACTGCCCACATGGCGACAATGAACCCCACCGTACCAAAAACGCGAATGGGCGGGAAAGCGGTCACCGGGTCAAGCCCTGCCTGGGCAAGACAGGAATAAGAGACGCTGTTCGATAACGCAATAGTCGGCATAAACGCCATCGCATTGACTAACATCACCCAAAACATCATATCCGGATCAGTTACGGATGCCGCATAAAAAAGTACGCCCGCACACACCAGGTGACACAGCATGTATGCACGTTCTGCACGCAGCCATTTGTCTGCGATGATCCCCATTATACCAGGCATAATAATCGCGGCGATCCCTTTGGAACTGTAAACCATGCCAACATTAGCGCCGGTGAAATGAAGGGTATTAATCATGTAAGAACCGAGGGTAACCAGCCAGCTCCCCCAGATAAAATATTGCAAAAAGGACATTACCTTTAAGCGCAAAGCGATGCTCATAATCGTTTCCTTGTCGCATCATATGGCCTCACTCAGTAAGGCCGTTTATTGTTGTTTTACTCAGGCAATTTTGCGCAGAAAGCCGCAAATAAGATTAATAAAGTTTTGCTTTGAGAGTTCCGCTGCTGCCAGCGTTTGGGCATGAGAAAGCTTCACGTCACTCAGACCTTCCGCCATGTTGGTAATCGCAGAGACCGCAACGACTTTAAGTTCGCAATGGCGAGCTGAAATAACCTCAGGCACCACAGACATACCAACAACATCCCCACCAATAATTTGCATCATGCGAATTTCCGCCGCAGTCTCGAAATTCGGCCCCGGATACGAGACGAACACGCCCTCCGTCAGAGGGAACCCCTCTTCTTTCGCCACTTTTTGTAACAGTGCGCGGTATTCCGCATCGTAGGCATTCGCCAGCGAGAAGAAGCGCTCACCAAAACGTTCATCATTAAGACCCACCATAGGCGTTCCCGGCATGGTGTTGATGTGATCTTTCAATGCGACCAGACTGCCGGCCCCCACTTCAGGACGCAGTGAGCCAGCCGCATTGGTGCAGAACAGCAACTCGCAGCCCAGCAACTTAAAGGTACGGATTGCATCCGTCATGATGGTCATCCCACGACCTTCGTAGAAATGTCCGCGACCTTTCATGCACGCCACTGGCACCCCCTGGAGATAACCCAGCACCAGCTCACCCGCATGACCGTGTACGGTACTTACCGGGAACCCAGGCAGCTTTTCGTAGGAAATTGCGACCGCGTTCTCAATCTGATCGGCCAGCGCGCCCAGCCCGGAACCTAAAATAAAGGCCACTCGTGGCGTGAAATCAGGTTTATAAGTCTTGATAATATCTACGCAATACAGTGGGTTATGAGAAAACTGAGCCTGATACATATATATCCTTTTTTTGTAGGGTGGAATCTAACGCCTTTTTATAACGAGATTGCCCTACCTCATACCAATACACTTTTTTCATGTATCCGATAGTTATTCGATATCGATATATTTATATTTTTTCACTATTAATAGGCTGAAAAAACTGTATTGGCACTCTCCTTTCCCTTGCATTAACAATATGCCGCTTTTAATCAACCTTTTTATTAAGCAATCAACTAATAACGATCGGCATAGGGAATTATGCTATGAAAAAACATCTTTTTACTCTGACACTCTCTTCTGTATTGGCGATACCAGCAGTATCCCATGCAGAATTTAAAGGCGGTTTTGCTGATATAGGTATTCATTATCTTGACTGGACTAGCAGAACCACTGAGAAATCGTCGACCAAATCACACAAAGATGATTTTGGATATCTGGAACTGGAAGGCGGCGCTAACTTTAGTTGGGGAGAAATGTACGGGTTCTTCGACTGGGAAAACTTTTATAATGATCGTCATGATAAACCGGGTAGCGAGCAGCGTTATACCTTTAAAAATACCAACCGTATTTACCTGGGTGACACCGGATTTAATCTCTACTTGCATGCGTATGGCACCTACGGTTCTGCGAATCGCGTGAATTTCCATGACGATATGTTCCTTTACGGGATCGGCTACAATTTCACCGGCAGCGGTTGGTGGTTCAAACCGTTCTTTGCAAAACGCTATACAGACCAAACCTATTATACCGGCGATAACGGTTATGTCGCCGGTTGGGTTGCAGGTTACAGCTTTATGCTGGGCAGTGAGAAATTCACCCTCACCAACTGGAACGAGTACGAGTTTGATCGTGATGCCACCTACGCGGCAGGTAATGGCGGCAAAGAAGGTCTGAACGGTGCCGTCGCACTTTGGTGGAATGCAACTTCACACATCACCACAGGAATTCAGTATCGTTATGCGGATGACAAACTGGGCGAAGATTTTTACCAGGATGCAATAATCTACTCCATCAAATTTAATTTCTGATTGATTACTGCCGGGGCTCCCGGCAGTATGAATAGCTCTATATCTGATACAGCGGATCCCCTTCCCGCCCAGCCATTAGCGCACGGCCCTGGCCTCGTACCACTTCCCATAACGCTTGTGCGGCGGTGGAAAGTGAACGGTTCTTCCTGCGCACCAGCATCAACTGGCGTTCCACCACCGGCGTAATGCGCTTTACCACCAGCGGGCTACCTTCAGGTAACGGCAGCGCCAGTGCGGGAAGAATACTAATGCCGATGCCTGCGGCTACCATCGGGAACAGCGTCGCCGGATGACCAATCTCCTGCACAATATTCGCCTGAATACCGTTGCGCGCCAGAGCTGCGTCAATCAGCGGTCGGCTGCCTGACGCGTAATCCTGCAACACCAATTTCGCTCCCTGTAATGCCTGCCAGGGTACATAATCTTCCGCGGCTAAAGCGCTATCGCGATGGCAAAGCAAGAAGAAAGGCTCGGAAAGAATCGCTTCACATTGCAGATCGCTCACTGGGCCTGGATCGATGACGATGCCAAAATCGACATCTCCCTGGCGAATACTTTCCATCACCCACTGCTGCGGACGATCGTGCAGGACAAACTGAATATCGGGATAGCGGCGATGGCTTTCAGCAATGCATTGCGGAATAAGATGCGCGGAAATGGTCTGGCTGGCAGCGACCCGAACTTTTCCGCTCAGTTGTTGCCCCATACGCCCGGTATCGCGCAACGTGCTGTTAAGTTCATCCAGCAGTCGCTCAAGACGCAAAGCCAACTGCTGCCCTGCATCTGTAAGCACCACTTCACGCGTGGTTCTGTCCAGCAGGCGAACACCAGTATGATTTTCCAGCTCCTTCACACTGTGACTCACTGCCGACTGGCTCAGGCCGATACGCTCTCCTGCACGACTAAAACTTTTCTCCTGCGCTACTGTGACGAAAACCTTTAATTGCTTTAAAGAATAATTCATCTGTTTTTTTCATGAATGGATGCAATAAATCAATTTTATTTCTCAAACTGGAAGAAGCACAATAGAACCATCGATCATCTGGAGTCTTTATGAAACTTTTTCGTATCCTCGATCCTTTCACCTTAACCCTGATCACAGTGGTGTTGCTGGCCTCTTTCTTTCCGGCCAGAGGCGATTTCGTCCCCTTCTTTGAAAATCTGACCACTGCAGCGATTGCTCTGCTGTTTTTTATGCACGGCGCGAAGTTGTCGCGTGAGGCGATTATTGCTGGCGGTGGCCACTGGCGACTGCATTTGTGGGTAATGTGCAGCACCTTCGTGCTGTTTCCGATTCTGGGCGTGCTGTTTGCCTGGTGGAAACCGGTAAATGTCGACCCGATGCTCTACTCCGGTTTTCTCTACTTGTGCATTCTCCCCGCGACCGTGCAGTCTGCAATCGCCTTCACGTCAATGGCGGGCGGTAACGTTGCGGCGGCGGTTTGTTCTGCGTCAGCATCCAGCCTGCTGGGGATTTTCCTTTCACCATTGCTGGTTGGTCTGGTGATGAATGTTCACGGTGCAGGGGGCAGCCTTGAGCAGGTCGGTAAAATTATGCTGCAACTGTTGCTGCCATTTGTGTTGGGGCATCTTTCCCGGCCGTGGATTGGTGACTGGGTGTCGCGTAATAAAAAATGGATTGCGAAAACTGACCAGACGTCCATTCTGTTGGTGGTTTATACGGCATTCAGCGAAGCCGTCGTTAACGGTATCTGGCACAAAGTTGGCTGGGGATCATTGCTGTTTATCGTGGTGGTCAGCTGCGTTCTTCTGGCTATCGTGATTGTAGTTAACGTCTTTATGGCACGCCGACTGGGCTTCAATAAGGCAGATGAAATTACTATCGTCTTTTGTGGTTCGAAAAAGAGTCTGGCAAATGGCATCCCGATGGCAAACATTCTGTTCCCCACATCGGTGATCGGTATGATGGTGCTGCCCCTGATGATTTTCCATCAGATCCAATTGATGGTCTGTGCGGTGCTGGCGCGTCGATACAAACGCCAGACCGAACAGTTACAGGCGCAGCAGGAAAGCAGCGCCGATAAAGCTTAAAGCGGACGCTTCAGGGGCTGGACCAGTTGCGTCAGCCCCTCGGTTTTAATCAGCAGCGTGATTTGCATTAGCTCACCGAGCTTCCCTGCCGGGAACTCATCTTTGCGGGCAAACCACAGCAGATACTCCTCCGGCAGGTCGATTAAGCGACGCCCTTTGTACTTGCCAAACGGCATTATCGTATTGGCTATTTCAATCAGCTGCTCTTTTTCCATCTCAGCTACCCAGCAAACGCAGCATTTCCGTTTCGTCGATGACTTCAATACCCAGTTCCTGCGCCTTCGCCAGTTTAGATCCTGCAGCTTCACCCGCTATCACCAGATCGGTTTTCTTCGACACGCTGCCCGCGACTTTCGCGCCCAGTTCGACCAGTCGAGCTTTAGCGTCATCACGCGACATCTGGCTTAAGCTGCCCGTAAGCACCACGGTTTTACCAGCAAACGGGCTGTCAATCTCTTCCGCGTTAATCACCACCGGCGCAGGCCAGTGAACGCCTTCCGCCAACAGCTCGCTGATGACATTGCGGTTGCTTTCTTCGGCAAAGAAGTTGTGAACGTGGGAGGCAACGACAATGCCAACATCAGGCACCTTTTGCAGCTCTTCAATCGAAGCGGCTTCCAGCGCTTCCAGCGTGCCGAAATATGCCGCCAGACCTGCTGCGGTGGCCTCGCCGACTTCACGGATGCCAAGTGCATAGAGGAAGCGAGCAAAGGTGGTTTCTTTCGCTTTTTCCAGCGCGTTAACCACGTTTTGTGCCGATTTTGGCCCCATACGCTCCAGTCCGGTAAGTTTGCCTGCGGTGAGTTTGAACAGATCCGCCGGAGTGTGGACATATTCTTTTTCAACCAGCTGATCGATGATTTTGTCGCCCATTCCGTCAACATCCATCGCACGGCGGGAAACAAAGTGTTTCAGCGACTCTTTACGCTGCGCACCGCAAATCAGGCCACCGGTACAGCGGGCAACCGCTTCACCTTCCACACGCTCAACGTCAGAACCACATACCGGACAATGCGTCGGGAATACAACCTCACGGGTATCTTCCGGGCGTTCAGAAAGCACGACGTTCACCACCTGCGGGATCACGTCGCCTGCACGGCGAATCACCACTTTATCGCCAATGCGTAAACCAAGACGTTCGATTTCGTCAGCATTATGCAGTGTGGCGTTACTCACCAGCACGCCAGCAACATGGACAGGTTCCAGACGCGCAACAGGCGTAATCGCGCCAGTACGCCCAACCTGAAACTCGACGTCACGCACAAAGGTCATCTGTTCCTGCGCCGGGAATTTAAACGCTACCGCCCAGCGCGGGGCACGCGCGACAAAGCCAAGCTGCTCCTGCTGTGCCAGTGAGTTGACCTTAATCACCACGCCGTCGATATCAAAGCCCAGCGTCGGGCGGTCTTCTTCTACTTTGTGGTAGAACGCCAGCACTTCTTCCGCCGATTCACAAAGCGTTACCCGATCGCTGACCGGCAAACCCCACTTTTTAAATTGCAGTAAACGGCCAAGATGAGTATCCGGCAGCTCGCCACCTTCCAGAACACCGACGCCATAGCAGAAGAAAGTGAGCGGTCGCTTCGCTGTAATACGCGGATCAAGCTGACGCAGTGAACCAGCAGCCGCATTACGTGGGTTAGCAAACACTTTCCCGCCCGTGCGTCGCGCATCTTCGTTAATCTTTTCGAAGCCCGCCTGCGGCAGGAACACTTCACCACGCACTTCCAGACGCGCCGGGATATTCTCTCCGTGTAGCTTCAGCGGAATGGCGCGAATAGTACGCACATTAGACGTAATATCTTCCCCGGTAGTGCCATCGCCACGCGTCGCGGCACTGACTAAAACGCCATTTTCATACAGAATACTGACGGCAAGACCATCCAGCTTCAGCTCACAGCACCAGGTGACTTTCTCGTTGCTTTTCAGACGGTCCTGCACACGTTTGTTGAAAGCAAGAAAGCTTTCTTCATCAAAAACGTTATCCAGCGACAACATTGGTACTTCATGGCGTATCTGGCTGAAAGCCGCCAGCGGCGCAGCACCTACACGTTGGGTAGGCGAATCAGGCGTAATCAGTTCTGGATGTTTGGTTTCCAGCTCGCGCAGTTCGCGCATCAGCCTGTCGTATTCAGCGTCGGGAATTTCCGGCGCATCCATCACATGATAAAGATATTCATGATGGCGAAGCGTCGTTCGCAGTTCTGTCAGTTGTTGTTCGATTGATTCCATATCGCACCATCAATGCTAAAAACCCCCGACAAGCGGGGGTTCGAAGAGGAGTTAATTTGCCTTAAGTGTATCAGGCGTTGGCGTCTTTGACTTCGCGGATGATGTCCTGGTACTCGCGCAATTTCTGCGGAGTCATCATACGGCGCTGATCGTCAAGCACTACACCGCCCACTTCATCGGCAATATGCTGCGCAGATTGCAGCATCAGCTTGAAGTTCTGCAGCTCGTCACCGTAAGACGGTACCTGCATAAAGATAGTGACACCCGGAGTAGTGAAATCCTTCATTTCAGGATCAAAGGTTCCCGGTTTCACCATATTCGCCAGGCTGAATAACGCCGGGCCGCTGCCATCCGGGCTAAGATGACGATGGTAAATATTCATATCGCCAAAAATGAAGCCCGCTTGTTGAATGCTGTTAAGAAGCAGTTCACCGTTTAGCTCGCTACCGTGATGCGCCGCGACGTTCATGATAATCACCGCTTCTTTGCGCTTCGGTTTATCCATAACTGGAGCCGGTTCCGCTACAGGCTCAGGCTGTGGTGCCGCTACGGGTTCTGCAGGCTGGAAAGCCTGTTGTGCCGGTTGCGGTGCTGAATGCACTGGCTGCGGCGCTGACGCGACTTGTGGCGAAACTGGCTGCTGCAACGGCTGTTCAGGCTGCGGCTGATAGGCAGGCTGCTGCACGGGTTGCTGCACCGGCTGCGCTGGACGCGGAGCATGTTGCGGCGGTACCTGCGCTTCAGGCGGCTGCTGGACCGGTTGACGCGGCTGCGCAGACGCATAAGGCGGTTGGTACTGGTGTTGCGGCGACGGACGAGCAGCCTCATGCTCCTGGGCGTTAGCCGGGGCATGATTCACGCGGTGAACACGAACCTCACCAACGCCCTCATCATCTTCGACATCCTCGTCATAAGAATCGTCGTCACGTTTTGACTTCATTCGTTTTAATGGCCGATCGCGGAACATAGAAGATCGTTCTTTACGGCTGGTCCAGAAACCATGTACCAGTAAAGCGATTATGGCGATCGCGCCAACAATGATTAATATCAGACGCAAATCCTGCATCATTATATTCTCTGTTGTTCTAACACCTTGCCACCACGGCAAACATTTACTCACTAAGAGTATTTGCCGATTACCTCAAGTGCAAGTGCACTATTAACTTTCACAGCACAAAGATAGATGAAATCGTGCTTTTTGCTGTTTTTTCGAACATATCCTAACTGTCCATTGCGCAATTACCCGGTAAAATACGCAGAATTTTCCTGGGATTGGTCAAAAGGAGCTCATCCTGATTATGGTTTCATCATTCACATCTGCCCCACGCAGCGGTTTTTACTATTTTGCGCAAGGCTGGAAGCTCGTCTCGCAACCTGGGATTCGGCGTTTCGTTATTTTACCGCTGCTGGTCAATATTTTGTTGATGGGGGGCGCATTCTGGTGGCTCTTTACGCAACTCGATGTCTGGATCCCGACTCTCATGAGTTATGTTCCGGACTGGTTACAATGGCTGAGCTATCTGTTGTGGCCTCTGGCTGTCATCTCTGTGCTGTTAGTGTTTGGCTATTTCTTCTCAACGATTGCTAACTGGATTGCCGCTCCGTTCAATGGTTTATTGGCTGAACAACTGGAAGCACGATTGACTGGCGCTACACCGCCAGATACCGGGATTTTCGGTATCATGAAAGATATGCCGCGAATCATGAAACGCGAATGGCAAAAATTTGCCTGGTATCTGCCGCGCGCAATTGTATTGCTAATTCTTTACTTCATCCCTGGTATTGGGCAAACCGTCGCGCCGGTACTTTGGTTCCTGTTTAGCGCCTGGATGTTAGCCATCCAGTATTGCGATTACCCCTTCGATAACCACAAAGTGCCGTTTAAAGAGATGCGCACCGCCCTGCGCACACGCAAAATCACCAATATGCAGTTTGGTGCTTTAACCAGCCTGTTTACGATGATCCCTCTGCTTAATCTGTTCATCATGCCCGTTGCCGTTTGTGGTGCGACGGCGATGTGGGTCGATTGCTATCGCGATAAACACGCGATGTGGCGGTAACAATCTACCGGTTATTTTGTAAACCGCTTGTGTGAAACAGGGGTGGCTTATGCCGCCCCTTATTCCATCTTGCATGTCATTATTTCCCTTCTGCATATAGATATGCTAAATCCTTACTTCCGCATATTCTCTGAGCGGGTATGCTACCTGTTGTATCCCAATTTCATACAGTTAAGGACAGGCCATGAGTAAGATTTTTGAAGATAACTCGCTGACTATCGGTCACACGCCGCTGGTTCGCCTGAATCGCATCGGTAACGGACGCATTCTGGCGAAGGTGGAATCTCGTAACCCCAGCTTCAGCGTTAAGTGCCGTATCGGTGCTAACATGATTTGGGATGCCGAAAAGCGCGGCGTGCTGAAACCAGGCGTTGAACTGGTTGAACCAACCAGCGGTAATACCGGGATTGCACTGGCCTATGTCGCTGCCGCTCGCGGTTACAAACTTACCCTGACCATGCCAGAAACCATGAGTATTGAACGCCGCAAGCTGCTGAAAGCGTTAGGTGCAAACCTGGTGCTGACCGAAGGTGCTAAAGGCATGAAAGGCGCAATCCAAAAAGCAGAAGAAATTGTCGCCAGCAATCCAGAGAAATACCTGCTGCTGCAACAATTCAGCAATCCGGCAAACCCTGAAATCCACGAAAAAACCACCGGTCCGGAGATCTGGGAAGATACCGACGGTCAGGTTGATGTATTTATTGCTGGCGTTGGCACTGGCGGTACGCTGACCGGCGTCAGCCGCTACATTAAAGGCACCAAAGGCAAGACCGATCTTATCTCTGTCGCCGTTGAGCCAACCGATTCTCCAGTTATCGCCCAGGCACTGGCTGGTGAAGAGATTAAACCTGGCCCGCATAAAATTCAGGGTATTGGCGCAGGTTTTATCCCGGCTAACCTCGATCTCAAGCTGGTCGATAAAGTCATTGGCATCACCAATGAAGAAGCCATTTCTACCGCCCGTCGTCTGATGGAAGAAGAAGGTATTCTTGCAGGTATCTCTTCTGGAGCAGCTGTTGCCGCGGCGTTGAAACTACAAGAAGATGAAAGCTTTACCAACAAGAATATTGTGGTTATTCTACCATCATCGGGTGAGCGTTATTTAAGCACCGCATTGTTTGCCGATCTCTTCACTGAGAAAGAATTGCAACAGTAATGCCAGCTTGTTAAAAATGCGTAAAAAAGCACCTTTTCAGGTGCTTTTTTGTGGCCTGCTTCAAACTTTCGCCCCTCCTGGCATTGATTCAGCCTGTCGGAACTGGTATTTAACCAGACTAATTATTTTGATGCGCGAAATTAATCGTTACAGGAAAAGCCAAAGCTGAATCGATTTTATGATTTGGTTCAATTCTTCCTTTAGCGGCATAATGTTTAATGACGTACGAAACGTCAGCGGTCAACACCCGCCAGCAATGGACTGTATTGCGCTCTTCGTGCGTCGCGTCTGTTAAAAACTGGCGCTAACAATACAGGCTAAAGTCGAACCGCCAGGCTAGACTTTAGTTCCACAACACTAAACCTATAAGTTGGGGAAATACAATGTTCCAGCAAGAAGTTACCATTACCGCTCCGAACGGTCTGCACACCCGCCCTGCTGCCCAGTTTGTAAAAGAAGCTAAGGGCTTCACTTCTGAAATTACTGTGACTTCCAACGGCAAAAGCGCCAGCGCGAAAAGCCTGTTTAAACTGCAGACTCTGGGCCTGACTCAAGGTACCGTTGTGACTATCTCCGCAGAAGGCGAAGACGAGCAGAAAGCGGTTGAACATCTGGTTAAACTGATGGCGGAACTCGAGTAATTTCCCGGGTTCTTTTAAAAATCAGTCACAAGTAAGGTAGGGTTATGATTTCAGGCATTTTAGCATCCCCGGGTATCGCTTTCGGTAAAGCTCTGCTTCTGAAAGAAGACGAAATTGTCATTGACCGGAAAAAAATTTCTGCCGACCAGGTTGATCAGGAAGTTGAACGTTTTCTGAGCGGTCGTGCCAAGGCATCAGCCCAGCTGGAAACGATCAAAACGAAAGCTGGTGAAACGTTCGGTGAAGAAAAAGAAGCCATCTTTGAAGGGCATATTATGCTGCTCGAAGATGAGGAGCTGGAGCAGGAAATCATAGCCCTGATTAAAGATAAGCACATGACAGCTGACGCAGCTGCTCATGAAGTTATCGAAGGTCAGGCTTCTGCCCTGGAAGAGCTGGATGATGAATACCTGAAAGAACGTGCGGCTGACGTACGTGATATCGGTAAGCGCCTTCTGCGCAACATCCTGGGCCTGAAGATTATCGACCTGAGCGCCATTCAGGATGAAGTCATTCTGGTTGCCGCTGACCTGACGCCGTCCGAAACCGCACAGCTGAACCTGAAGAAGGTGCTGGGTTTCATCACCGACGCGGGTGGCCGTACTTCCCACACCTCTATCATGGCGCGTTCTCTGGAACTGCCTGCTATCGTGGGTACCGGTAGCGTCACCTCTCAGGTGAAAAATGACGACTATCTGATTCTGGATGCCGTAAATAATCAGGTTTACGTCAATCCAACCAACGAAGTTATTGATAAAATGCGCGCTGTTCAGGAGCAAGTGGCTTCTGAAAAAGCAGAGCTTGCTAAACTGAAAGATCTGCCAGCTATTACGCTGGACGGTCACCAGGTAGAAGTGTGCGCTAACATTGGTACGGTTCGTGACGTTGAAGGTGCAGAGCGTAACGGCGCTGAAGGCGTTGGTCTGTATCGTACTGAGTTTCTGTTCATGGACCGCGACGCGCTGCCCACTGAAGAAGAACAGTTTGCTGCTTACAAAGCAGTGGCTGAAGCGTGTGGCTCGCAGGCGGTTATCGTTCGTACCATGGACATCGGCGGCGACAAAGAGCTGCCATACATGAACTTCCCGAAAGAAGAGAACCCGTTCCTCGGCTGGCGCGCTATCCGTATCGCGATGGATCGTAAAGAGATCCTGCGCGATCAGCTCCGCGCTATCCTGCGTGCCTCGGCTTTCGGTAAATTGCGCATTATGTTCCCGATGATCATCTCTGTTGAAGAAGTGCGTGCACTGCGCAAAGAGATCGAAATCTACAAACAGGAACTGCGCGACGAAGGTAAAGCGTTTGACGAGTCAATTGAAATCGGCGTAATGGTGGAAACACCGGCTGCCGCAACAATTGCACGTCATTTAGCCAAAGAAGTTGATTTCTTTAGTATCGGCACCAATGATTTAACGCAGTACACTCTGGCAGTTGACCGTGGTAATGATATGATTTCACACCTTTACCAGCCAATGTCACCGTCCGTGCTGAACTTGATCAAGCAAGTTATTGATGCTTCTCATGCTGAAGGCAAATGGACTGGCATGTGTGGTGAGCTTGCTGGCGATGAACGTGCTACACTTCTGTTGCTGGGGATGGGTCTGGACGAATTCTCTATGAGCGCCATTTCTATCCCGCGCATTAAGAAGATTATCCGTAACACGAACTTCGAAGATGCGAAGGTGTTAGCAGAGCAGGCTCTTGCTCAACCGACAACGGACGAGTTAATGACGCTGGTTAACAAGTTCATTGAAGAAAAAACAATCTGCTAATCCACGAGATGCGGCCCAATTTACTGCTTAGGAGAAGATCATGGGTTTGTTCGATAAACTGAAATCTCTGGTTTCCGACGACAAGAAGGATACCGGAACTATTGAGATCATTGCTCCGCTCTCTGGCGAGATCGTCAATATCGAAGACGTGCCGGATGTCGTTTTTGCGGAAAAAATCGTTGGTGATGGCATTGCTATCAAACCAACTGGAAACAAAATGGTCGCGCCTGTAGACGGCACCATTGGTAAAATCTTTGAAACCAACCACGCGTTCTCTATCGAATCTGATAGCGGCGTTGAACTGTTCGTCCACTTCGGTATCGACACCGTTGAACTGAAAGGCGAAGGCTTCAAGCGTATTGCTGAAGAAGGTCAGCGCGTGAAAGTTGGCGATACTGTCATTGAATTTGATCTGCCGCTGCTGGAAGAGAAAGCCAAGTCTACCCTGACTCCGGTTGTTATCTCCAACATGGACGAAATCAAAGAACTGATCAAACTGTCCGGTAGCGTAACCGTGGGTGAAACCCCGGTTATCCGCATCAAGAAGTAATTCTTGCCGCAGTGAAAAATGGCGCCCATCGGCGCCATTTTTTATGCTTCCGCCAGCGGCGGCAAAATCAATTCATCGCTCTCATGCTGCTGGGTGTAGCGCATCACTTCCAGTACGCGTAATCCCGCGCTATGTACCGCGTCAGTTAATTCCTTACCTTTCAACAAGCCACTGATAAGCTGAGCACAAAACAGGTCGCCAGTCCCTTTCAGGTCAGTTTTAACCCGTGAATGGGAAATGACATTCACGCTGTCGGCACTGACCACCACCACCTGCATCTCCTGATTTTCTTCATTACCGGAGGCGCTGGTAATCACCACCCATTTTAATGTGTCTGAAAGCAGACTTTTTGCGGCAGCAATAGCACTGTCGAGATCGCGGCAATTTTTACCGGTCAGGATTTCCAGCTCAAAAATATTGGGGGTAATTCCCTGCGCCAGCGGCAGTAAATATTGTCGATACGCCTCGGGAAGGTCAGGTTTGACATAAATTCCGCTATCAATATCGCCAATCACTGGATCGACCATGATCAATAGGTTAGGATGATCTTTGCGTAGCGCAGTCAGCCACTCGGCAAGGATTTTGATTTGCGATGCCGTTCCCATATAGCCCGTGGTTACAGCACGAAGTTGGCGCAACGCATCACGCTCCTGAAGCGCACGCAAATAGCCGCTAAACCATTCGTCCGGAATCGCACCACCGTAGAAAGTGTCATAATGCGGTGTATTGCTCAGCAATACCGTCGGCACGGCAAAGACATTCAGGCCGTTCTGTTTGATAGCAGGCACGGCAATGCTGTTGCCTACGCTGCCGTACACTACCTGCGACTGCACGGCGACGATATCCGCCTGCAATGCCCTGCTCTTATCGTTAAACAACAACAAACTACTCATTTAATTTTTTCTCCTTGCCGATGATCCTCATCGTATTCCAACCGAAACTTTACCTGATTCTGGCAGTCAAATCGGCTATTACAAAACAAGGATAAGGTAATTCAGTGAAGAAAATCATTTGTCTGGCCATTACGCTGCTAATGACACTCCCCGCTTACGCGAAGTTAACTGTTCATGAAGAAGCCCGCATCAACGCCATGCTGGAGGGATTAGCACAGAAAAAGGATTTGATATTTGTGCGCAACGGTGATGAACATACCTGCGATGAAGCGGTTTCCCACCTGCGTCTGAAGCTCGGCAATACCCGTAACCGCATTGACACTGCCGAGCAGTTTATTGATAAGGTGGCCTCGTCGTCATCGATTACCGGGAAGCCGTATATCGTGAAGATGCCCGGTAAAAGCGATGAGAACGCACAACCTTTTTTACATGCGCTAATTGCGCAGACGGATAAAACAGTGCCTGCGCAATAATCTTAAATCCCCGCCCCCTGGCTAAAGTGTTCTTCCCCAAACACGCCGGTGGAGAGGTAGCGATCGCCGCGATCGCAGATGATCGCCACAACCACCGCGCCGGGGTTAGCTTTTGCCACGCGCAGTGCTCCGGCAACCGCGCCGCCGGAGCTAACGCCACAGAATATTCCTTCCCGCACCGCCAGTTCACGCATGGTGTTTTCCGCATCGCTCTGATGAATATCCAGCACCTCATCCACCAGCGAAGCGTTGAAAATCCCCGGCAGATATTCCGCAGGCCAGCGGCGAATGCCGGGAATGCTACTGCCCTCTTCCGGTTGCAGGCCGACAATGGTCACCGGTTTGGATTGTTCGCGCATAAAGCGTGACACGCCGGTGATGGTGCCGGTTGTTCCCATGCTGGAGACAAAATGGGTAATGCGCCCGCCGGTTTGCTGCCAGATTTCCGGCCCGGTGGTGGTGTAATGGGCGTAAGGGTTATCGGGATTATTGAACTGATCGAGCAGCTTTCCTTCACCACGATTCGCCATCTCCAGCGCCAGATCGCGCGCACCTTCCATGCCCTGCTCTTTGGTGACAAGAATCAGTTCCGCACCGTATGCCAGCATCGCCGCACGGCGTTCCTGGCTCATGTTGTCGGGCATCAGCAATTTCATGCGATAGCCTTTAAGCGCGGCAATCATTGCCAGCGCAATGCCGGTGTTACCACTGGTGGCTTCGATTAAGACATCACCCGGTTTAATTTCCCCGCGCTTTTCCGCCTCGACGATCATCGAAAGCGCCGCACGATCTTTCACCGAACCTGCCGGGTTATTGCCTTCCAGTTTCAACCAGACTTCACTGCCGTTATTCGGCCCCATTCGCTGCAACTTCACCAGAGGCGTATTGCCAATTGTTTGTTCTAATGTACTCACGATCTCTATCCATACGTGGTGTTGCCTGATGCGACGCTTGCGCGTCTTATCAGGCCTACAGGTTACAAACCTTGCCATTAAAAAGCCCGGATCGCGGGAAGCGCCTCCGGGCGTTTAACATTCACTCAACGTATCAGGCGCTTTGTGCGAGAGCAAGTTCCTCATCGCGGGTTTCAATACGCTCGTCGCCGTTATACAGCCGCGCATGTTGCAGACCAACGAATAAACGCTCGCCACGTTGCGGGGCGTCGTCGCCGTGCATCACGACCGTCAGCGCTTCGTTGTACCACCCCAGCGGCTGCACGACTAATTGGGTGTAGTGGCCTTTCGGGCTGGCTTCCAGTACCTGTACCGGCAGCGGCGAATCGAGGCTGGTACGGCGGCTGATATCCACTTCCCACGGGCGCAGGAAGAGATCCACCGGCCCCTGATACGCAGGTGTATAGCCCAGCGGCCAGCGATGTGCGCCAACATGGAACTGCCCGCCGCGAATGGTTCCCTGCAGGCGGTTCACTTCGCCCATAAATTCGAGCACAAAGCGGGTCGCTGGTTCGCGCCATACCTGATCCGGCGCATCAGCCTGCTCGATATTGCCCTGGCTCATCACCACTACACGATCGGCTACTTCGGTCGCTTCTTCCTGGTCATGGGTCACGAATACGCTGGTAAATTTCAGTTCTTCATGCAGTTGACGCAACCAGCGACGCAGCTCTTTACGCACCTGCGCATCCAGCGCGCCAAACGGTTCATCAAGCAGCAGAATTTGCGGTTCTACAGCAAGCGCACGCGCCAGCGCCACACGCTGTTTCTGCCCGCCGGAAAGCTGCGCCGGATAACGATCCGCCAGATGCGCAAGCTGGACCATCTCCAGCAATTTTGTCACTTTCGCTTTGATGGCTGCGGCATTCGGGCGCTCGCGACGCGGCAGTACCGTCAGGCCAAAAGCGATATTGTCGAACACCGTCATATGGCGGAACAGCGCGTAATGCTGGAACACGAAACCGACTTTACGGTCCCGCGCGTGCAGACGGCTGACGTCAGTGCCATGGAAGCGAATATGCCCACTGGTTTGATGCTCCAGCCCGGCGATAATCCGCAGCAGCGTGGTTTTCCCGGAACCGGACGGCCCCAGCAACGCGACCATCTGACCAGAAGGAATATCCAGCGAGATATCGTTCAGCACCTGGGTGCGACCAAAAGACTTCTTAATATTGGCAATCTCAATGCTCATGATGTTCCTCCTGCTGCGCGCGTTTTTCCTGATTCTCCAGACGCCACTGCAACATACTCTTTAAAAACAGGGTGATAATGGCCATCAGCGTCAACAACGCGGCAGCGGTAAAGGAGCCGACGGTGTTGTAGTCTTGCTCCAGCAATTCAATCTGTAACGGCAGCGAAAGTGTTTCGCCGCGAATCGAGCCGGAAACCACCGACACCGCACCAAACTCGCCAATCGCGCGGGCGTTGGTCAGCACCACGCCATAAAGCAGCGCCCAGCGGATGTTCGGCAGCGTGACGCGGCGAAACATCTGCCAGCCAGACGCGCCAAGCAAAATCGCCGCTTCGTCTTCCTGGCTGCCCTGGCTTAACATCACCGGCACCAGCTCACGCACCACAAACGGACACGTCACGAAGATGGTGACCAGCACCATTCCCGGCCAGGAGAACATAATTTGCAGATTATGTTCATCCAGCCAGCCACCGAGCGGGCCGTTAGAGCCGTAAAACAGCAGATACACCAGACCGGCAACCACCGGCGACACGGCAAACGGAATGTCCAGCAGCGTCAGCAGCAACTGGCGTCCGGGGAAGTTAAAGCGCGTCACCAGCCAGGCCAGCAGAATGCCGAACACCAGGTTCACCGGCACGGCAATCAGCGCAATCATCACCGTCAGCCAGATGGCGTGCAGCATGTCCGGATCGGCCAGATTCTGTAAAACTGGCATCAGCCCTTTGCTGAATGCCTGCACGAAGATGTAAATCATCGGCACCAGCAGGATGAACGCCGAAACCAGCATCCCGATGCCAATCAGAAACCATTTGCCCCAGTTAATCGGGCGCGCGTCATAACGCTTCAATTGGGTAACTTCCGCCATTAATGACCTACCACACGCCGACCAAAGCGACTTTGCAGAGTGTTAATTGAGAACAGCAGCAGCAGGGATGCCGCGAGGATCACCGAAGCAATCGCGCTCGCCGCCGGGTAATCAAACTCCTGTAAGCGAACAAAAATCATCAGCGACGTCACTTCCGTCTTCCAGGCAATGTTCCCGGCGATAAAAATTACCGCGCCAAACTCACCGAGGCTGCGGGTAAACGACAGCGCCACGCCCGCCACCAGCGCCGGAGAAAGCTCCGGCAGCACCACTTTGCAGAAACTCTGCCAGCGCGTTGCGCCGAGCGTTTCTGCCGCTTCTTCATATTCCGGGCCTAACTCTTCCAGCACCGGCTGCACGGTACGCACCACAAACGGAATACTGGTAAAAGCCATCGCCACCGCAATCCCCAGCCAGGTATAGGTAACTTTGATATCAAACTTCGCCAGCCATTCACCGTAAAAACCGTTCACGGAAAAGAGCGAGGCCAGCGTCAAACCGGCGACTGCCGTTGGCAGCGCAAAGGGTAAATCCATCAGCGCATCAAGCAGCGTGCGGCCCGGAAAGCGATAGCGGGTTAAGATCCACGCCATCAGCAAACCGAAAACGCCGTTAAAAATTGATGCCACAAACGCTGACAGCAGCGTCACTTTGTAGGCCGCGACCACCTGCGGGTTGGTGATCACCTCCCAGTACTGCGCCCAGCTCATCTGAGCCAGCTGCATCACCAGCGCGGAGAGCGGCAGCAGCAAAATCAGGCACACAAACAGCAGACTGGTGCCGAGGCTTAAGGTAAAGCCCGGCAGCACGCGTCTTGATGAAACTGCAAACATTAATTACGCCCCGCCGCTAACAGCTTGTCTAACTCGCCGCCGCTGGTGAAGTGGGTTTTCATCACTTCCGGCCAGGAGCCAAATTTGTCTTCCACGCGGAACAGTTCGGTCTGCGGGAATTTGTCTTTCAGTTTGTCCATGACTTCCGGGTTATTTACGCGGTAGTAATAGTCGGTGATGATGGTCTGCGCCTGCGGGCTGTAGAGCCAGTTCAGGTAGGCTTTTGCTGCTTTTTCCGTACCGTTGGCCTGCACGTTTTTATCGACCCACGCCACCGGGAATTCCGCCAGAATGTTGGTTTTCGGAATCACCACTTCAAAGCCCTGCGCTTCATACTGTTTGCGGATGTTGTTCACTTCCGACTCGAAGCTGATCAGCACATCGCCCAGGCCGCGCTCGGCAAAAGTGGTGGTCGCGCCACGACCGCCAGTATCGAACACTTCAACGTTTTTCAGGAACTGGGTCATAAACTGTTCGGTTTTGGCTTTGTCGCCACCGTCAGCTTTATCCGCTGCGCCCCATGCCGCCAGATAGGTATAACGCGCGTTACCGGAGGTTTTTGGGTTCGGGAAAATCAGCTTCACGTCGGAGCGCACGAGGTCGTTCCAGTCGTGGATATTCTTCGGGTTGCCCTTACGCACCAGGAAGCCCATGGTGGAGTAGAACGGCGAGCTATTATTCGGCAGGCGCGACTGCCAGTCGGCCGGGATCAGCTTGCCTTTATCGTGCAGGATTTGTACGTCGGTCACCTGGTTATAAGTGACAACGTCTGCTTTTAAGCCCTGCAAAATCGCCAGCGCCTGTTTTGATGACCCTGCATGAGATTGTTTTATCGTCAGTTTGTCGCCGCCGTTATCTTTTGCCCATTGTTGCTCAAACGGCGGATTCAGGGCGGCAAACAGCTCGCGGGAGACGTCATAAGAACTGTTCAGCAGTTCCGTTGCCTGTACATGGCCCGCCAGCAGCAGAGAAGCGACCAGCGCGAGTGAGTTCTTTTTCAGTAAGTTAACGGCCATTGCGCACCCTTATAAATTTAATGACTTTCTAATAGCCATCATATTTATAACGGACGTGAAAGGAGTAACGGTTTTATATACCGTTTGGTGATTTGGAAGTTGAAAAGGGAATAAGAACCGGGTTCAAGACGAAATCCTCCCCACAAATGCAGGGAGGAAACAGAGGTGAATCAGATGCCGACGCTAACCGTCTCCGGCAGTGTGCTGCCGCCATCAATCACATTCTGTGTACCGGTTAAATAACTTGATTCATCCGATGCGAGGAAGGCTGCCAGTTCGCCGACTTCCAGCGGATCGGCGAGGCGACGCATCGGGATTGCTTTTGCCATTTCAGTCAGCACCGATTCTGGATCTTCCGGGTTCGACTGGCGGGCAATGCTTTCCGCCATTGGCGTGCGTACGTATCCCGGGCAGATGGCGTTAACGCGAATACCAGACTGCGCGTACTCCACCGCCAGCGATTTAGTCAGGCCAACAATCGCCGCTTTCGTTAAGGCATACGCCGTTTCACCCGGATCGGCCACCATATCGCCAGTGACTGAAGACATCATCACAATGCGACCATCTTTGCGGGCAATCATCTCCGGCAGCACCGCCTTCGTGACGTTCCATACGCCTTTAATATTGATATCAATATGGAAATCGCGATCTTCATCGCTCATATCGAGGAAACTGCCCAGACGACAAACGCCTGCGTTATTCACCAGGATATCAATGCGCCCTTCTTTTTCCTTCGCGCGCTTGATAGCTGCGGCGACCGACGCCGGGTCACGCACATCGGCGACAACCGCCGTACAGCGATGACCACGACCACACAGTTCGTCCGCCAGCTTTTCGATCTCAGGGGAGATATCCAGCAAGATTAGGTTTGCGCCATGACGCGCAAAAGTTCTGGCAATTCCTTCGCCAATTCCCTGCAATGCGCCCGTAATCAGTGCTGTCTTGCCCGTGAGTTTACCCATTTTAATGCTCTCCTTGTTAATACAGAGCGTTACACTCCATTCCCTCTGAAAATACAGGATAAACAAAATATTGCTGCGGATCAGCTCACTAATTCAGGAAAATCTCAATCCAGTCGCTGCTTTATGCATCATTTCAGGCGTTGCGTTAGCTCACTGCTGCGCTCAATCATTTTCAATGACTCCACATCATTGAGTTGCACAAGGCCAACAAACAGTAAATCGGTAACAGAATTTTGCGCCGTGCGGGTGGACATCGACGAGCTGCGCCATTCGGTTTCGCCAGAAACGGTATCGAGGGTGTAATGCGCCAGCCGCCGCAGCGGGGAATCGGTTAACGAGGTAATGGCAATCACCGTTGCCCCCTGCTTTCGTGCTGCCTCGGCGCACAAGACAATCTCTTTTTTACTGCCGCTGTAAGAGATAGCGATTTGTACATCGCCTTTTTTCAGCGCCTGGGAAACGGTGGCTTGTACATGCGTGTCAGCTTCACAGGCCACACGATAACCAATTTTCATCAGTTTGAATGAAAGATCGCGCCCCACCAGCGCCGACCCACCCAGGCCCGTTATCTGGATAAACGGTGCTTTACTGATGACCTCAATGATTTTTTGCAACCGCGCGTAGTCGAACAACGCACAGGTTTGCTCCAGCGCCAGCTCTTTTTCGCGATTCAATTTGCGGGCAATCACTTCCAGCGAATCATCACTGGTAATCGAACTGTGCAGGTGCAGCGCCGTGGCATTCGTTTTCTCCCGGCTAGCACTGTATTCGCCAATTAACGCCATACGCAATTCAGTAAATCCTTGCGCGCCGAGCTTCTGGGCAAACTTCACAATACTCGACTGGCTAATACCGAGCTGTTTCGCCATATTTCGTGAAGAAACGGATTTCAGTTCGCTCACCCTGGCTTGCAGAAAGTCGGCTATCTTTTGCTCATTTTCAGTAAAGTCACTTTCTGCATTGCGTAATTTTGTCAGGTACAACATCTTCCACTCCCTCACCACATCCTGCGCGCAGCATAGCACACGGATTTTGCCCTTTGACGCTCTTCACACTCTGTGATTTCAGACTCAATGATTCCTTTAAAACTAGCAAATTGAGATATATGATTCCATACATCTGCAATTATTTGATCGTAAATAGTAAGGTCACCACCGATGCAACTTGAAAAGATGATTACTGAAGGCTCGAACGCCGCCTCGGCTGAAATTGACCGCGTATCGACGCTGGAAATGTGCCGGATTATCAACGATGAAGATAAAACTGTACCACTCGCCGTTGAGCGCGTACTGCCGGATATCGCCGCGGCGATCGATGTTATCCACGCCCAGGTAAGCGGCGGCGGGCGTCTGATTTATCTCGGTGCGGGAACATCCGGTCGTCTGGGGATTCTGGATGCCAGCGAATGTCCGCCCACCTACGGCGTTAAACCGGGTCTGGTGGTTGGTTTGATTGCTGGAGGCGAATATGCCATTCAGCACGCGGTGGAAGGCGCTGAAGATAGCCGGGAAGGTGGTGTTAATGATTTGAAAAACATCGGCTTAACCGCGCAGGATGTGGTGGTTGGCATTGCGGCCAGTGGTCGCACGCCGTATGTAATTGCCGGACTGGAATACGCACGCCAGCTCGGCTGCCGCACAGTGGGAATTTCCTGTAATCCCGGGAGCGCCGTTTCAACCACCGCTGAGTTTGCCATTACGCCAGTTGTTGGGGCCGAAGTGGTCACAGGTTCTTCGCGAATGAAAGCAGGTACGGCGCAGAAACTGGTGCTCAATATGCTCTCCACCGGGCTGATGATTAAATCCGGCAAAGTGTTCGGCAACCTGATGGTCGATGTGGTCGCCACCAACGAAAAATTGCATGTGCGCCAGGTCAATATCGTCAAAAACGCTACCGGATGTAGCGCAGAGCAAGCGGAAGCGGCATTGGTTGCCTGCGAGCGCAACTGTAAAACGGCCATTGTGATGGTGCTGAAAAATCTCGATGCCGCAGAAGCTAAAAAACGCCTTGATCAACACGGCGGCTTTATTCGTCAGGTTTTAGACAAGGAATAACCCATGGCCAAAGAGATCAGCAGTGAACTTCTGAACACCATTCTTACCCGTGTCGGCGGACCGGGAAATATCGCCAGTTGTGGTAACTGTATGACGCGCCTGCGTCTGGGTGTACATGACAGTTCACTGGTTGATCCCAATATCAAAACGCTGGAAGGCGTGAAGGGCGTCATTTTGACCAGCGATCAGGTGCAGGTGGTTTTTGGGCCGGGCAAAGCGCATCGTGCCGCAAAAGCCATGAGCGAGTTGCTGGGCGAAGCACCCGTGCAGGATGCCGCAGAAATCGCCGCCCAGAATAAACGTCAGTTAAAAGCCAAACAAACCTCCGGCGTGCAACAATTTCTCGCCAAATTCGCCACCATCTTCACGCCGCTGATCCCCGGTTTTATTGCCGCCGGTCTGCTGCTGGGGATAGCGACGTTAATTGCCACGGTGATGCACGTTCCGGCAGATGCTCAGGGCACGCTACCCGACGCGCTGAATTTTATGAAGGTGTTCAGCAAAGGTTTGTTCACCTTCCTGGTGATTCTGGTGGGCTATAACGCGGCCCAGGCGTTCGGCGGCACGGGCGTCAATGGCGCAATTATCGCCGCGCTCTTTTTGCTCGGTTATAACCCTGCTGCCACCACTGGTTACTACGCCGGATTTCACGATTTCTTCGGTCTGCCTATCGATCCGCGCGGCAATATTATCGGCGTGTTGATTGCCGCGTGGGCCTGCGCCCGCATCGAAGGCATGGTGCGCCGCTTTATGCCGGACGATCTCGACATGCTGTTGACCTCGTTAATCACCCTGCTGATCACCGCTACGCTGGCCTACCTGATCATTATGCCGCTGGGCGGCTGGCTGTTTGAAGGCATGTCGTGGCTGTTTATGCACCTGAACAGTAATCCGCTCGGTTGTGCAGTATTAGCCGGGCTGTTCCTGATCGCCGTGGTGTTTGGCGTGCATCAGGGCTTTATTCCCGTTTACCTCGCGTTAATGGATAGTCAGGGATTCAACAGCTTATTTCCCATCCTTTCAATGGCAGGCGCGGGCCAGGTGGGCGCGGCGCTGGCACTCTACTGGCGGGCGCAACCGCATAGCGCATTACGCAGTCAGGTACGCGGGGCGATTATTCCCGGTCTGCTGGGTGTTGGCGAACCGCTGATTTACGGCGTCACCCTGCCCCGCATGAAACCGTTTGTTACCGCCTGTTTAGGTGGCGCAGCGGGTGGTTTGTTTATCGGGCTGATAGCCTGGTGGGGCCTGCCGATGGGCTTAAACAGTGCCTTTGGGCCGTCTGGTCTGGTGGCGCTGCCGCTGATGACTTCCGCACAAGGCATCCTTCCGGCAATGGCGGTTTATGCAGGCGGGATTCTGGTGGCATGGGTTTGCGGGTTTATTTTCACCACGCTCTTTGGCTGCCGTAACGTCAATCTGGACTGATAATATGAAACGGACAATGCTCTATCTTTCTCTGCTGGCTGTTAGTTGTAGCGTCAGCGCCGCAAAATACCCTGTACTGACAGAAAGTTCGCCAGAGAAAGCAGGGTTCAACGTCGAACGGCTTAACCAGATGGATCGCTGGATTAGCCAGCAAGTGGACGCCGGTTATCCCGGCGTAAACCTGCTGATTATAAAAGATAATCAGATTGTGTATCGCAAAGCCTGGGGAGCGGCGAAAAAGTACGATGGCAGCGTATTGATGGAACAGCCTGTCAAAGCCACCACCGGGACGCTGTATGACCTGGCTTCCAATACCAAGATGTACGCCACTAACTTTGCTCTGCAAAAGCTAATGAGCGAAGGCAAGCTGCATCCTGACGATCGGATTGCGAAATATATTCCGGGATTTGCCGATAGTCCAAATGACACCATCAAAGGCAAAAACACGCTGCGGATTTCTGACCTGCTGCATCACAGCGGCGGTTTCCCGGCAGATCCGCAATACCCGAATAAAGCGGTCGCGGGCGCGTTATATTCCCAGGATAAAGGCCAGACGCTGGAGATGATCAAGCGCACGCCGCTGGAGTATCAGCCCGGCAGCAAGCATATCTACAGCGATGTCGATTATATGCTGCTTGGATTTATCGTCGAGTCGATTACCGGTCAGCCACTTGACCGCTATGTTGAAGAGTCGATTTATCGCCCGCTCGGCCTGACGCACACGGTATTTAATCCACTGCTGAAAGGCTTTAAACCACAGCAAATTGCCGCCACGGAACTCAACGGCAATACCCGCGATGGCGTGATTCACTTCCCGAATATCCGCACCTCCACTCTCTGGGGTCAGGTGCACGATGAAAAAGCATTCTATTCGATGGGCGGCGTTTCCGGGCACGCAGGTTTGTTTTCCAATACCGGCGATATTGCGGTGTTAATGCAAACGATGCTGAACGGCGGCGGCTATGGCGATGTGCAGCTGTTCAATGCAGAAACGGTGAAGATGTTCACCACCAGCTCTAAGGAAGATGCCACTTTTGGCCTTGGCTGGCGCGTGAATGGTAATGCCACCATGACGCCGACGTTTGGCACGCTGGCAAGCCCGCAAACCTACGGTCACACTGGCTGGACCGGGACGGTGACCGTTATCGATCCGGTGAATCATATGGCGATTGTGATGTTAAGCAACAAGCCACATTCGCCAGTTGCCGATCCACAAAAAAATCCCAATATGTTCGAAAGCGGTCAGCTACCGATTGCAACTTATGGTTGGGTAGTTGATCAGGTGTATGCGGCGTTAAAGCAGTAATAAAAAGGCCAGTCAGTTGTGATACTGGCTGGCCTTAAATCATCGAATCAGAAACGATTACAACGCCATCAACTTGTCCAGCGACGGCGCGAAGTAATAGCCGCCAGTGACCGGTTTGGTGAAACGCAACATCGCATCACGTTTGCCATCGGTATCGCCAAACATGCTCAGCAGTTGCTGCTCAATGTTATGCAGACGCGCGCAGTAGGCGCAGAAGTACAGACCGTGAGTGCCACTGGCGGTGCCGTACGGCAGGCTCTGGCGAACAATCTTCAGCCCTTTGCCATCTTCTTTCAGATCAACGCGGGTCAGGTGAGAGGTTTCCGGACGTTCGTCGCCGTCAATCTCTTCGTTGGCCTCTTTGGTGCGCCCGATCATCATCTCCTGATCGTGAACGCTCATCCGGTTGAGCTGCTTGAGGTTGTGCTCCCAACGCTGCACAAACACATAGCTGCCGCCTGCATCCACGCCGTCTTTGATAACCGCCACTTCGCGGCGCGTCTCTTCACCCGCCGGGTTTTCAGTACCGTCAACGAAGCCGCTCAGGTCACGCTCTTCAACCCAACGGAAGCCGTGGATCTCTTCTTTCACTTCAATGCAGTCACCAAAGGCTTCCATCGCCGCCTGAGCGACAGAGAAGTTTACGTCGTGACGCAGAGAAAGAATGTGGATCAACACATCGAACTGGGTCGTCGGCGCAAGGCCTTTACCGTAGCCCGGAAAATCTTTCAGCTCTTCGGCCCCAACGCCGCCGCTCAGAGCGCGCCAGGTGTTGTTACCAAAGGCAACCACCGCACCAAGATGCGCATCCGGGAATTTCGCTTCAAAAGTTGCCAGTTTATCGGCAAATGTTTTACTGGCCGCACGCAGGGCGTCAACTTCCCCTTTCACGTTGGCTTCGATCCAAATCGCCGCGCGGCAATGTTCTGGCAAAATGCCACTCTGAACCTGAGACATTGTTCCTCCTGAAAATAAGAATGCCACGCAATCCGTGGCATTGTTGGGCGCTATTTTACGTGTTTTTTCGCGGCGGCGGTTTGTTCAGACGCAAATTAACGCCGCCAGATAATTTTACTGACTTTCCAGTTTTTCAGGGTATCGTCTGAAGGCATTAACCCTTCAGGACCACTCCATTCCCCGCTGAACTGGTAGCTAATATGTTGACTGCCTTCGGCTTTACATTCGACGGCACGATTATCATCACCATCAGCTTTTTGGCAATTGCCAAATGCTTTGCTGTAAAGGTCGCTAAACGGTGTACCGATTTTAACACCGGTGTCAGCAGGAATATCGCTATCCAGCACATCAATGCGGCTGATCGTACCCTGATCGCCGTTAATCACCATCGCCACGTTGTCGCCTTTCATCACTTCAAAAAAGCGCACCACGTTGCCGTTCGCGGTTTTCATTCCGCTGCGCAGGCGATAATCGCCATCAAGCGCATCGGCAATGGCTTGTTCTTGCAGTGGTGTGGACGCCGTTAATTCACCAACGCCCTGCTCGCTCACTTTGGTGGACGACCCAAACCAGTTCCACGGGTTAGCGGCAGACCAGTTAACTGACGACATCGTGGAACAGCCGGTCAGCATCAACGGCATAGCGCATAACATTAAACGCAGCGATTTCATGTCACTTCCTTTGGTTATTCAATAACGTTGCTTGGAGTGCAAATTCACCAAAAAGTGCCGTTATTCTTTTTCTTCATTAAAACAAGCGCGTAAACGTCGATTGGTCAGCAGCCAGATTAACGCCACAATATCCGCCACTACCAGCGCCAGCCCGATACCGCTAACGGATTCACCGTTCAGCCACAGCCACGGTTGCCAGCAAAGTAAAACCACCTGCGCCAACAGCAACAGAAAATAGAGCACATGCCAGATACGGGGAAATGAAGCCCGCCGACCACTCAGCAAAAACGCCAGCACCGCCGGAATGCCGGGAATCAACCCCAGCCAGAAATTATCGTGATCGGGATAAAACAGATTTAGCAGCGCAGTACCCTGCTCGCGCGACGCACCAGCAATGACAAACAGCACCCAGGTTCGCGCCTGAAGCAATAGCACAAGCCAGAAGAGCAAGGGTAAACGCAGGCGACCGTGCGCATCATAATGGACAGGATGAAACTCAGTACTCTTCATCTTCAATCAAACGCTTACCCAGACTCAGCACGTCGGCGTGTTCATATCCCAGGCGTTCATACATTCCGAGCACCATGTCGTTATCTTCCGGCACGTTGATCTGAATTTTCGGACAGCCGCGAGCAATCAGCTTTTTCTCCAGCCGATTAAGCAACGCATTAGCAATCCCACGCCCACGAAACTCTGGATGCACGCCAAGATAATAAGCAGACCCGCGATGCCCGTCATAACCGCCCATCACCGTTCCGACCACTTCACCGTTTACCTCAGCGACCAGAAACAAACTGACGTCATGGTTCATCTTACGCTCGATGTCCATTTCCGGATCGTTCCACGGACGCAGCAAGTCGCAACGCTCCCAAAGGGTGATGACCTCTTCGAAATCTTCCTGGCGAAATACGCGTATCTCCATGGTATTCGTTACCTTTTTGCGGGTTAAAAGGCTGATTATGGCGTGAACGGTCGAATTAGCCAATATCTGACGAAAATCGGTTGAAAAAGTGGCATAATGGGGAGTTGTCAACTATTGAAATGAAAAGTAAAACAATTCTCAACAGCAAACGGTCGTAACGGATTACGCGATACGATATAACATCTGGAACTTTATTATTACAACTCAGGCCGTATGAGCACTTTTAAACCACTAAAAACACTCACTTCGCGCCGCCAGGTGCTGAAAGCCGGTTTGGCTGCCCTGACGTTGTCAGGAATGTCGCAAGCCATCGCCAAAGACGAACCTTTAAAAACCAGCAACGGACACAGCAAGCCGAAAGCCAAAAAATCTGGCGGCAAACGTGTCGTTGTTCTCGATCCAGGCCACGGCGGGATTGATACCGGAGCGATCGGGCGCAACGGTTCGAAAGAAAAACATGTGGTGCTGGCGATTGCTAAAAACGTCCGTTCCATTTTGCGTAATCATGGGATTGATGCGCGTTTAACGCGTTCTGGCGATACGTTTATCCCACTTTACGATCGCGTTGAAATCGCCCATAAACATGGCGCAGATCTGTTTATGTCAATTCATGCCGATGGCTTTACCAACCCGAAAGCTGCCGGTGCTTCGGTATTTGCCCTCTCTAACCGTGGGGCAAGTAGCGCAATGGCGAAATACCTGTCTGAACGCGAAAACCGCGCCGATGAAGTTGCCGGTAAAAAGGCGACTGACAAGGATCACCTATTGCAGCAAGTGCTGTTTGATCTGGTGCAAACCGATACTATTAAAAACAGCCTGACGCTCGGCTCGCATATTCTGAAGAAGATTAAGCCGGTGCATAAACTGCACAGCCGCAACACCGAACAAGCCGCGTTTGTGGTGTTGAAATCGCCGTCGGTTCCTTCGGTGCTGGTGGAAACCTCGTTTATCACCAACCCGGAAGAAGAGCGGCTGTTAGGCACGGCAGCATTTCGCCAGAAAATCGCCACAGCGATTGCCGAAGGCGTGATCAGTTATTTCCACTGGTTTGACAACCAGAAAGCACACTCGAGAAAGCGGTAAGTGATGAAACCCGACGCACACCAGGTTAAACAGTTCCTGCTCAACCTTCAGGATACGATTTGTCAGCAGTTGAGCGCCGTCGATGGCGCAGAATTTGTCGAAGATAGCTGGCAGCGCGAAGCTGGCGGCGGCGGGCGTAGTCGGGTTTTGCGTAATGGTGGTGTTTTCGAACAGGCAGGCGTCAACTTTTCACATGTCCACGGTGAGGCGATGCCTGCTTCCGCCACCGCTCATCGTCCGGAACTTGCCGGGCGCAGTTTCGAGGCGATGGGCGTTTCACTGGTAGTGCATCCGCATAATCCGTATGTCCCCACCAGCCACGCGAATGTGCGCTTTTTTATTGCCGAAAAGCCGGGTGCAGAGCCCGTCTGGTGGTTTGGCGGCGGCTTCGATTTAACCCCTTTCTATGGTTTTGAAGAAGACGCCATTCACTGGCACCGCACCGCCCGTGACCTGTGCCTGCCATTTGGCGAAGACGTTTATCCGCGTTACAAAAAATGGTGCGACGAATACTTCTACCTCAAACATCGTAACGAACAGCGCGGCATTGGCGGGCTGTTCTTTGATGATCTGAACACGCCAGATTTCGACCACTGTTTTGCCTTTATGCAGGCGGTAGGCAAAGGCTACACCGACGCTTATTTACCAATTGTAGAACGACGAAAAGCGATGGCCTACGGCGAGCGCGAGCGCAATTTTCAGCTCTACCGTCGCGGTCGTTATGTCGAGTTCAATCTGGTCTGGGATCGCGGCACGCTGTTTGGCCTGCAAACTGGCGGGCGCACCGAGTCGATCCTGATGTCAATGCCGCCACTGGTACGCTGGGAGTATGATTATCAGCCAAAAGATGGCAGCCCGGAAGCGGCTTTAAGTGAGTTTATTAAGGTCAGGGATTGGGTGTAACTCCCTCACCCCCACTCTCGCATCCGCTGATGCAGCGTCAGTGACGGCTTCTCGGCAAACAGTTGCTGATAATCCGTGGCAAATTGCCCAAGATGCCAGAATCCCCACTGCATGGCGGCGTATTTTACCGTTGTGCTTTGTGACCACGGACTTATGAGTTCGCGGCGCACGGCGTTCAGGCGAATACGTTTCAGCCACGCGTTCGGACCAATGCCCAAAATGGCGTGAAACGCGTTTTGTAGCGTGCGGCGGCTGACATGCAGTTGATTACACAAGTCCAGCACCGTCACCGGTTCGGACATGTTTTCCAGCACATATTCACGGGCGCGGGAAAGCAATCGACGGTAACTCTGATGACTGATGCTTTCCGCCGTCATCATCGGCTGCGCTTCTTCCAGCATCGCCCCCATCGCCATTAGCAAATTATCCCCCAGCACTTTTCGCACTGCAGGCTGATGGAGATTTTCCGGGTTCTCGCAAAACGTCGCCAGCGCCTGTTGGACAAAGCCCCACAGCGCGGCTTTATGCTGCTCTTTCACTTCCAACGCCGACTGGCTACGCAGCATATGTAATACCCGATCCGGATTATGCAAAAAGTTAGCCTGACGGGTGATGACATCTTCAGAAAGCACTACGCCCAGGATCGTGTAATCGTCCGGCGTACTTAATTCAAACTCGGTTCCACCAGGGCGCGTCGCTATTTCTGCGCTTCCCAGACATTGCGAACCGATAAATCCCTGCTCACCGCGCGTCGCCGGAATGCCAAACCAGAACGAGTTCGGCCAGACCAGGCACGACTGACGCAGTGCCAGACCGGTGTATTCACGAAAAACCTGAATATCATCGAGTAGAATTTCCGTAAATTCACCATGAAACTTGCCCGGATGCAGCTGATCGTAAATCTGCTGCCAGGCGGTAATTGTCAAAGCATGTTCATAGACATCCGTTGTCTGTCGTTGATGAACATTATCCACTTCGACCTTCGGCGTGAGCTTCAGGTTTTCGGGTAAGGGTTCATGATAAAGATGGTGCAAATTGGCTGTACGGGTCTTTTTCATGATGTTAATGCCGGGTGTTGTAGGACACCCGGCACCTCCGACAGGTTAATGGGGCTTGAGACGATAACGACTACTGCGTTTACGTAACGTCCCGGCAGAAAAGAGCTGTTCGAGCGCATTTCTGGCTTTTTCCAGCGGCCAGCCAAAGTGGGCAGCCACTTCTCCTGCCGTCATTCCCTGACGTACTGATGTTAACAGCGCCAACAACTCGTCAGCAGATTCCGCGACGATAACTGGCGCGTCGGGTTCCTTTACGGGTTGCTTCGGCTGGCGGTTAAAGCCAGTAACCAGCCACTGGGTGTCATCGTCTGGCCGACCGATCTCCTTACGGCTGATGACACGCCCGGTACGCATCGCGGCAGCACAACCTGCGTCCAGCGCCGCACGACACGCCGCCAGATCGCCTTCCACCACCAGCGTTAGGCGACCAGGGTCAAGCACTTCGTGACTGAGCAGACGAACGTTAGCTGCTTTGAGCATGGCATCAGCTGCATCTATCGCGGCGACCATGCCGTCCACTTCCAGCAATCCCAGTGCATTGATCATCGGCAACCTCCGTTACGCACGCTGGATTGGATTACGCGCGATTTCCAGCACTGCATCGGTAAAGGCGTTACAGGCTGCTTTACACGCGGCCTGGCTACCGGTTAAAAATGCTGCCGAGTAGTTGGTTTCAGACGGCGGCGGTACGTAGGTCACCAGTTGCACGTCGGCAGATTTCAGGGCTGCATCAATGCCATAGGTCGCTTCCAGCGGCGGTGCCACCAGATACGCCATCGGATCGCCAAGCGTGATCCCGGCGGTTGATGAGAGATAAGAACCGGTACGCGAAACTACATGTGCCAGGAAGGCTGTGTTTTCTGCGTCATTAGCCCACTGGAAAGCCGCGCCATTTTCAATATGCGCAACCATCGCATCCAGACCAGCACGCACTTCCGCCGGGTTTGGCCCACCGAGCATAATCAGCACTTCACCGGCAGTCGGTGACGGTCCGTGTGCAGCTCCCGCATACAGCGAGCGGCCATACACCACTTCGACCATCGCCTGCTTGGTCGCTTCGTCAGCCGCAATGTAGGTGACGTCATCGGAATCAGCAGAAATCAGCCCAAGGCTACGAATATGCGGCGGCAATTTCAGTTCACGCGCAAATTCGGCGTTAACAGAGGCAATCACCCGCATGGCGGTGACCGACGGTCGAATCAAATCTAAAGCTGGCATGATGCCTCCTTATCGGGTCATGTTGATGCCGGATGCTTTCTGCTCCAGCATACGTTTCGCCAAATCCACAATGACGGCTGCGGCTTCAACCGGCGGCGTGCCGCCCTGGTGAATGTTAGAGATGCAGGTGCGATCGGCCTCAACGGTGGTCGCCATACGCGGCGAGTAAACGGCGTAGCAGGAGAGACTTTCTGACTGCCCTAATCCCGGGCGTTCCCCCACCAGCAGGATCACCACTTTCGCGCCGAGGATCTCACCGATCTGATCTTCAATCTTCACGCGACCATAACGAACAAAGAATGGAGTACCGACTTTCAGCCCGGCCTGTTTCAGGCCCGCCATCAGCGGTGGCAGGATCTCTTCGTAGTTCACGGTGATCGCATCAGTTGACAGGCCATCAGAAATAACGACCTGCACGTCCGGATTAGCAACACACTGTGCTTTCAGCGCTTCAACAGCTTCTGCACACAGGCGGCGGCCCATATCCGGGCGAGTCAGATAGAGATTTTTGTCGCTGATTTCGGAGCGGACTTCCAGCAAGCCCTGCGCTTTCACCCACTCTTCCGGTACTTCTTTCAGTACGGTATCTTTCGAACGAGAGTGATCGGCCAGGAAACGCAGCAACGCCTGGGTACGCGGACGCGGACCGGCACGACCGGTACAAACGCGGGCCACGGTGCTGCGACGCAGTTCTGTTAATACGTCCGCGCGATGTGGGTTTTCCACACCAATCCACGCTTTTGCTTCCGCAGAACCTAAATCCAGCGCGCAGCTTTCCGAGGTCACCGGTGCCGCACAGTTGGTGGTGGCGCACTTTGCTTCTGACGGCGCGGGGGCCGCTTGTCCCATTGACGCCATCACGCTGCGTACAATTTCTTCAATCTGTTTTTGATCCATGATGTGTTATCTCCGCGTCATCAGAAGAACAGTGACGGATCGCCCGCCCGTTTGGTCAGGCGACCGTTTGCCATAATGCCCATGCTTTCCAGCCAGCGTTCAAACTCCGGTGACGGACGCAGATTCAGTAACTGACGCACAGTGGCAGTGTCGTGGAATGCCGTGGTCTGATAGTTGAGCATGATGTCATCGCCCAGCGGCATCCCCATGATGTAGTTGCAGCCTGCGGTGGCGAGCAGGATCATGAGGTTTTCGTTGAGGTTCTGGTCAGCGTCAGCGTGGTTGGTGTAGCAGCAGTCACAGCCCATAGAGATGCCGCTCAGCTTACCCATAAAGTGATCTTCTAAGCCCGAACGGATAATCTGGCGGTCGTTGTAAAGATACTCCGGCCCAATAAAGCCGACCACGGTGTTGACGATAAACGGATCGTAATGACGCGCCAGCCCATAGTTACGTGCTTCCATCGTCACCTGGTCTGCGCCGAAGTTAGCGCCAGCGGACAGCGCAGAGCCTTGTCCGGTTTCGAAGTAGAGGCAGTTTTCCCCGGCGATACGGTTGAACTCCGCGCCCACTGCGCGTGCTTCATCGAGCATCGCCAGCTCCACGCCAAATTCTTTCAGCCCTTTTTCGCTGCCGCAGATACTCTGGAAAATCAGCCCGCCTGGTGCGCCACGACGGATCGCTTCAATCTGGGTGGTGACGTGCGCCAGCACGCAGCCCTGGGTCGGAATGTTGAATTTGTCGATCACGCCGTAAATGGTGTCCAACACGCGGCTTAAGTTTTCCACATCGTCAGTCACCGGGTTAACGCCGATCACCGCATCGCCCACCCCGAAGGAAAGCCCTTCGTAGATTTGCGCGGCGATACTTTGCACGTCGTCACGGGTATCGTTCGGCTGCAAACGGGCGCTAAAGGTGCCCGGAATACCGATGGTGGTATTGGCCTTTTTGATCACCGGCATTTTCTTCGCGCCGTAGATCAGGTCCGCGTTGGAGCAAATCTTCGCTACCGCCGCCACCACTTCCGAGGTCAGCCCTTTGCGGGTAAAGGCAATGTCGTCCACGCTGGTTTCATCGCTCAGGACGTATTCACGCAGTTCGCTGATGCTCCAGTTTTTAATCTGGTTGTAGGCCGTTTCGTTAACGTCGTCCTGAATCAGCCGCGTCACGCAGTCATCTTCATAGGCAATCACCGGATTATTGCGGATGTCCGCTACGGTCATTTCCGACAACACCTGCTTTGCCGCCACGCGCTCCTGTGAGCTTGCCGCTGCAACGCCCGCCAGCACATCCCCCGAACGCAGTTCGTTGGCTTTAGCCAGCACCTCTTTTACATCCTTAAACTGATATACATTGCCGAACAATGTGGTCTTTAGTTTCATAAGTCGTTCCCTCAGGAAGGAAATGCGAGTGATTTCACCGTCACCGGCACAACCGATCCGCCAAAAAGAGGCGTACCAATGTCGATATAGTCCCCCGCGCGGACAATCACTTCGTCAATGACTGCCAACGGGAGTTGTTGTAGCTGTGGGCGCAACAACATGCCCAGAGCTTTACCAAAGTCCTGCCCGGCCACCACCAGCAGGGGATGCGGATTCGGAAAACGCGCGACGAAATCGACCAGCGCGTTGATGACCGTCAGTACCGCGGCGTAACGCACAGGCAGCGAGGCGGGAAGCGCCAGCACGTACGCGTCAGTTTTGGGGCAAAGATCCAGCTGAATCAGCGCCTGTTGCCAGGCACTCACCAGATCCGTTTCATCAATCGGGATCGCCACCGGCAAATTGCGCAGCGGCAGTTGTACGCCCTCCAGCCAGATCGTGCTGCCAGAGAGTGAAAGGGTATGTGCACCCGCACCAATCACCGTGGCGCGCACGGTTTGCGCCGGAAACTGCACGTTCATCTCACGCAGGCGCGGATGGTCATGCAGCGCCGTTGCCAGAAGCGGGCCGATATCGGCAAAACAGAACGGGTCGGCGGGCTGGTGGCGATAACATTCGCCCACGCCGCCAGAAAGCGTAATGATTTCGGGCGTAACACCTGCGGGCAGCAAACCGGTTTGCATTAATGCCTGCGCGAGCGGCGAGAGCGTTCCGTCAATCACTTCGACAATCAGCTCTGCCATCCGCCGGGTAACCTGCACCAGCTGCGCGCCGGTCAGCGAACGGGCGTCAGTGCCTGCACCGAAGCACTCATCCACTATCATCTGCCCCGGTTTATGAGCGTAAACCACGCGCCCCTGGCTGTCGGTTTCCAGCAGGCGACCGCCGACATTGAGGCAGGCGGTGCCGCTGATTTTTCCGGCATCGAACAGGGCGTAGTTCGCAGTGCCACCGCCGATATCGATATTCAGTACCCGACACAGCCGTTGTTCAGAAAGGGTTTGCGCCCCGGCACCGTGACCGGCGATCACGGATTCGAGATGCGGCCCGGCGCTGGCGACGACAAAATCGCCCAGCGACTGGGAGAGCGTCATCACCGCCGGGCGAGCGTTGCGGGTTTTCGCGCTTTCACCGGTGATGATGATGGCACCAGAATCAACGCTTTCCGGCGCAATGCCCGCAGCCTGATATTGCTCGAGGATTAAGGTTTTCAGTTCCGCTTCTTTTAAACCACCCTGTTTATCGACAGGGGTAAAGAACACCGGGCTTTGCCAGCTAATTTCGCGTTTGATGAATTCGTAGCGCGGCACCTGCGACACCGCCGCACGGTTAACCAGCTCCAGGTGGGAGAAGATCACCTGGGTGGTGGTGGTGCCGATATCGATACCGACGCTCAGTAGCTGGCGAGTGTTCACGATTGTGCCTCCGCTTCGGTTTTGGCCGCGGTCGCGTCTTCTTTTGGCACCAGCATCATCGCCACGCCAATCGCCGTTACGCCGCCGATCAACTTGCCGACAATCATCGGGAAAATCATGGCGTTCATGTTGGCAGCGGCAAAGCCTAAGTGGTCACCCAGGGCGAAAGCAGCGGAAACGGCGAAGGCGCAGTTGATGACTTTGCCGCGGGTATCCATCTGCTTCATCATGCCAAACATTGGGATGTTGTTGGCAAGCGTTGCCACCATGCCGGCTGCCGCGATATTGTTCATATTCAGCACTTTACCGACGCTCATCAGCGGTTTTTCAAACCAGCGAGTCAGCAGCAGTACCATTGGATACGCCCCTAACAGAACGCAGGAGATCGAGCCGATAACTTCAATGGCGCGCATCACCTCACCGGGTTTATCGCCAGGGGCCATAAAGATAGGATCCAGACCGGGGATCAGTTCCCAGCCAAGGAGGAATTTCACTACCGCGGCAGCAAGACCGAGGGTGATCAATGCAACGAGGAATTTGGCGAAGATCTGGAAGCCGTTGATCATTTTTTCCGGGATGAATTTCAGCCCCAGCGCCACCAGCACCGCAACGATAAGTACCGGGATCATGTTCATCAGGATCAGCGCAAAGGTGAATTCCACCGGCTGACCGTTGATCTGCACACCGGAGTACATAGCAACCAGACCACCAGCAATACAGCCAATCGGAATGGTCACAATGCCCGCCAGCACGCCGAGCGCCAGATAACGACGGTCAGAAGGTTCGATAATGCCGAGCGCCACCGGAATGGAAAACACAATCGTTGGCCCCATCATCGACCCGAGAATTAACCCAGAGTATAGCCACGCTGCTACGTCACCGCCCGCCAGCTCTTTGGCGAGGAAGAAGCCGCCCATATCGCACGCCAGCAGTGTTCCGGCGAACATTGACGGGTTTGCGCCGAGCATTTCGTAAACCGGGATAATCACCGGTCCGAGAACGTGGGCCAGTACCGGTGCCAGTGCGGTCATACCGACCATCGCCAGGCCCAGAGCGCCCATTGCCATAAAGCCTTCTTCGAACTGACCGCCGGATCCTTCGATACTTTTACCGAACTTACCGAGGAAACGAGCAGAACCGCCGAACTGCGACAGGATCCTGTCTACGGCAGCTATCAGCATAAAGAACATCATGATGTACATGATGATTTCGTTAATACCCATCGCCTTTACTCCCTGTTAGTTGTTATTTATTGGCGGATGCGGCGTGAACGCCTTATCCGCCCTACATGTGCAATCCCGAAGGCCAGATAAGACGCGGCAAGCGTCGCATCCGGCAATTGCACCGCGCCACTGGCGGATGCGGCGTGAACGCCTTATCCGCCCTACATGTGCAATCCCGTAGGCCGGATAAGACGCGGCAAGCGTCGCATCCGGCATTTATTGCGCCGCTGCGTACAGGCCGACAATCTGCTCCAGGCTGGCGGTACGCGGGTTACTGCGCAGACAAATATCTTCCAGCGCGGCCTGCGCCCATGCGCCGTAATGCGCAGATGTCGCACCAACATCGCCCAGTCGTTTACCAATCCCAACTTCCGCTATCAGCTCACTTACCGCATTAATAGCGTCACGATCGTCGGATTTTTTAGTTCGCAGCGCCCGACCAATCTGACTAAACCGATCACGACAAACCATCCGGTTAAACTCCATCACCGTTGGCAGCAACATAGCGTTCGCGAGACCGTGCGGAATATGCAGCGCCGCGCCCGGCTGATGCGCCATCGCGTGGCACAACCCAAGACCCGCACTGGAAAACGCCATTCCCGCCATACATGAAGCCAGCAACATGCTCTCGCGCGCGGCAAGGTCGTGACCGTAGCCCACCGCTTTCGGCAGCGATTTGCCAATCATCGCAATGGCACCAATCGCCAGACTGTCGGTAAACGGTGTAGCGTTCAGGGCGCTGTATGCTTCAATGGCATGGGTTAACGCATCAATGCCGGTCATCGCCGTGACATGCGACGGCACACCTTCGGTCAATGCGGCGTCGAGGATCGCCACATCCGGCATCAGCGAGGCATGGGCTAACACCTGCTTGCGCCCGCTCACCGCGTCGATAATCACCGTTACGTTGGTGGTTTCAGAGCCGGTTCCGGCGGTAGTCGGAATGGCAATCAGCGGCAAGCGCGATTGCAGAACGCTGGTTTCTGACATTTCTGCCAGCGTGCTATCCGGGTTTGTCACCAGCAACGCCACGGCTTTCGCCGCATCCAGCACCGAGCCGCCGCCAAACGCGATCACCCCGTCACAACCTGATTCACGCAACTGTGCCACGGCTGCACACACGTCGGTGATGCACGGTTCGCCCACCGGACATGGCCAGAGCGTCATGGCGATGCCTTTAACAGCCAGGCTGCGCGTCAGCCCGGCGGTCATCCCCGCCTGATGCAAAAAGCTGTCTGCCATCACGAACAGATGTTTCAGCCCACGCGTTTGCGCTTGCTGCCCGCAACTACTCACCGCGCCCGGACCGCAAAGCGTCACCGGTGGAACGCTAAATGTTTTTACCCGTTGCAGATTCAGGGTATCGAACGCCTGAAAGAGCGCGGTCTGCAATTCATTTTGCATATAGCCCCTCCGCTTCCTCTCGCCCACTACTGGCGATCGCCAGCGGGGTCATAAACAAACTGTGCTGCGGTAAATGCACCTGTAACGCCGGGAATTGTTTGCGAAACAGTTCCGCCACGCCCGGTTGCATACAAGAGCCGCCCGCCAGCCATAAATCAGTAATGCCCTGCCCTTCAATATGCCGGGCGACAATGTCCGCCATTTTTTCGTACACCGGTTTCACCGCAGGCCAAATCTCTTCACCGTGACCGCGCTTGTACTGCTCTGCCTCTTCCAGCGGAATACGACGATTTCCGGCGAGAGTCAGAGAGATGTGATGTCCGCCAGTCGCTTCATCCGCCGAGTACGTCACCTTGCCCTTTTTCACGATGGCAATGCCGGTAGTGCCGCCGCCGATATCCACTACACCGGCGTTGTCCAGTTGCAGCAGATCCGCGACTGCGGTTGGCTCATCCAGCACATGGCTCACTTCCAGCCCGGCAGATTCCAGCACGTTGATGGAAATACGCGGGTCCGTACCTGGAGGAAAAGAGGTCGCCGCATGGCTAAAACGGCGACCGAATTGCTGCTCGAGGGTGTCGAGATGGCGACGAACAATGGTGACCGCACCGAAGAAATCCCAGACGATGCCCTCGCGGACTACATCGGCCCAGTCGAGGCATACCGCCACCGGCAGACCGTCGCGGTCGACAACCATCGACACCACATCGCAGGTGCCCAGATCCACCCCCAGCCACAGCGGAGATTCCGTCGCGGCGGGCGTCTGGTTACACAGCGTTGCCGCCGTTTGCAGACGTGGGGTGAGCCATTGTTCGTCGTGCGCCATCGGTTACTCCTTAAACAATGCGAAACGCATCGACTAATACACAGCGACGCAGACGGACAAACGTCCGCGCGCTGGTTACCCCTTCACCGGTTGGCGTGGTGATGGTCATGGTGGTCCAGCCTTCCCCGCCCAGCCCCAGCCCGGCAATGCACGGTCCGTTCTTAACGAAAATGCTGGTATCAATGGCATTCGCCATCTGGTTCATGTTCTCGATATTGCGCGAGTGCATTGCCGCCGTGTGGTGGCAACCGCCTTCCAGTTTCACCGCCAGCGCAATGGCATCCGCCACGTTGGCGACGCGCACGACGGGCAGCACCGGCATCATCAGTTCAGTCACAGCAAACGGATGTTCTGCGGTGGTTTCTACAAACAGCAGTCGCGTTTGTTCCGGAACTTTAAGGCCGATTGCCGCCGCGATTTTCGCCGCATCGCGACCAACCCAGTCACGGCTGACGGTGCCTTTTCCGCGCTCGTCGATATTTTTCAGCAACACCGGTTGCAGCTGCTGCGCCTGTTCTGCGGTCAGTTTCACCGCGTGCTGGCCTTCCATCAGACGCATCAGTTCATCGGCTACGCTATCAACAACAATCAGTACCTTTTCGTCGGCACAAATGATGTTGTTATCGAAAGAAGCGCCTTTGACGATGGACTGAGCGGCACGGGCGAGGTCGGCGGTTTCATCCACCACTACCGGCGGGTTGCCAGCGCCTGCGGCAATCAGACGTTTATTGGTGTGTTTACGCGCCGCTTCTACTACCGCTTCGCCGCCGGTCACCACCAAAAGGCCGATGCCCGGAAACTTGAATAAGCGTTGCGCGGTTTCGATATCCGGATTTGCCACAGTAACCAGTAAGTTTTCCGGCCCGCCTGCGGCAACAATCGCCTGGTTGAGCAACGTAATAGCCCGTTGAGAGACTTTTTTCGCCGCCGGATGCGGGGCAAAAATGACGCTGTTGCCCGCGGCAATCAGGCTGATGGCGTTATTAATGACGGTTGCCGCCGGGTTAGTGGAAGGCGTCACCGAAGCCACTACGCCCCAGGGCGCGTTTTCAATTAAAGTCAGGCCGTTGTCGCCTGTCAGCACCTGCGGAGAAAGGCACTCAACGCCTGGCGTGCCGCGCGCCTGAGCGACGTTTTTGGCAAATTTATCTTCTACGCGGCCCATACCCGTTTCACTGACGGCAAGTTCCGCTAAATCTCTGGCGTGTTTTTCGCCTGCTTCACGAATGGCAGCAATGGCTAACTGGCGCATTGCCACGCTCTTTAACCCTTGCTGGGCAATTTTGGCTGCCGCAACGGCGTCATCCAGGGACGCGAAAACGCCCATCTCATGAACGGCGGCGGGCGGCGTATCACTGCTTTGCATTTTCAGTAGTACCGCTTTCACCACCTGTTCAATATCCTGTTGATTCATGATGTTCTGCCTTATTTGTGGAAAATGACCTGACCGCCAGTCACCACCTCATCGACGATGCCAATCACGCACAGATCGACCGGTGACGTTTCGCTTTTATGCGCCTGGCGGGCGGAACTGCCACTCACCAGCAACACCCACTCCCCGGTTCCCGCGCCAATATTGTCGATGGCGACGGCGCATTGCCCGTCAGGATTACCTTGTGGATCAATCATTTCCACCATCAGCAATTTGTCATGCGCCAGTCCGTGATGGCGTACGGTACAAACAATTTGTCCAGTGACGACTGCCAGTTTCATACCCGCCTCCGTGGCGTATTTCAGGTAAAAGCTCCCCCTACCCTCCGCGGAAGGTAAACTGAAAAAGGAGAGAGCGTGACGCCCGAATCGACGTCACACAGGGTGATTACAGGTTGCTGCTATCGCCTTTCAGGCCGATCGGGAAGACTTCTTCCAGGTCGCCGTGCGGACGCGGGATAACGTGTACAGATACCAGCTCGCCGATACGCTGTGCCGCTGCAGCACCTGCGTCGGTCGCGGCTTTACAGGCTGCAACATCACCACGAACCATGGCAGTACACAGGCCGCCGCCAATCTGCTTAACACCAACCAGCTTGACGCGCGCAGCTTTCACCATCGCGTCAGAAGCCTCAATCAGTGCAACCAGGCCCCGGGTTTCGATCATTCCTAATGCTTCCATTGTGCTTTCCTCTTTATCAGGGTCCAGAACGGGACCGTTCATTCAACCAGTGTTTGTAAACTGCTTTCGCGGTTCACTTCTGTCTGACGCGGCACTGCTGCCACCAGCGCCAGCTCGATAATTTCCTGCACGCTACAACCACGAGAGAGATCGTGCATCGGCGCGGCAAGTCCTTGTATCAATGGCCCGACGGCACGATATCCGCCAAGTCGTTGTGCGATTTTGTAGCCAATATTTCCGGCCTCCAGCGACGGAAAAACCATCACATTGGCCTTGCCCTGTAGCGGGCTGGCAGGCGCTTTTTGCGCCGCCACTTCCGGCACGAAGGCGGCGTCAAACTGCAACTCGCCATCGACTACCAACTGCGGCGCGCGCTCACGGACGATTTCTGTCGCCTGCTGGACGTTGGCAACGCAGGGGTGACGGGCGCTGCCGTTACTGGAAAACGACAACATCGCCACGCGCGGCTCTTCTCCGGTGATGGCCTGCCAGGTTTCGGCGCTGGCAAGGGCGATATCCGCCAGTTGTGCCGCCGTCGGCTGTGGCACCACGCTGCAATCGGCAAAACCCAACGCGGGGCCGCTGTACTGTGGCAGCATCAGGAAAATGGATGAGAGCGTTTTACAGCCTAGCTGCAAGCCGATAATGCGTAATCCGGCACGCAGCACATTCGCCGTGGAAGAGAGGTTGCCCGCGATACAGACATCCGCTTTACCGGCGCTGACCATTGCTGCGGCGAACATCAGCGGGTCGGTAAGTTTTTCCAGCGCATCCGGCGGCGTTTTTTCGCCCGCGCGGGCCAGCCAGCGATGAGCAAATTCTTCCCGCATTGCGAGGTTGCCATGCGGATCAATCACCTGTAGCCCGTCCATCGCCACGCCGTGACTGAGCGCAAACTGACGAAGTTCAAACGGATTGGCGACCAGAATGGGCGTTGCCAGACCTTGTTGATGTAAATATTGCGCGGCTTTCAGCACACGTTGATCTAACGCATCCGGAAAAACTACTCTGGCGGGCGCTCGCAACGCCAGTTCACGACAACGTTCAATAATCATTGCGTTTCCCCCAGTCGTTGTTGGATCTGCTTCACCGTTAGCGGCTGCTTCGTTACGCTCAGGATCATCATCACGTAGACCGTGCTGGAAAGGCGGTTCAGCGCCTGCAAGATGTCCGGGCGTAATACTTCAAAGCTGCGGGTGATAAAGACCTGCGCCGCTACGGTTTCGGTTTCCCGCACTTTGGTGCGTAGCAGATTGAGTAACGCCGCATCGCGCCCGTGGCTGGCTTCCGGCACCAGATGATCGTGGTCGAGATAGCGCAGCGGCTGATGAGAAAGCCGATGCAGATCTTCGTCAGAAAGCCCGACAATCGCCTGGCAGGCCAGCGGTTCCCCCAGCGCATCGGCACGCATAATGTTGCCAAGACGCGAACGGATATCCGCCAGCCACGGCTGCCACGGTTCCGCCAGTTCAATTTGCAGCCACACTGCCAGCGCAATGGTGCTGTCGAGAACAGCGCGAAAAGCCAGGCGCGGATCGCTTTTGGCAACCATTTTTTCCGCCGACAGGTGAGTCAGCGTATCCGGCTTTTTTGCCACCGGCTGGCGGCACAGTTCGCAGCACGCCTGCGGATGTTCATCGCTACTGGTCAGCCCATGAACGGGCTGCGGCTGCTGCTGTTCATCGTCAACAAACAGGCGGCCCTGCTCGTCAATAAACTTGATGCGCAGATGGCGGCTTTCCAGTAACTCCCGGGCAGAGGGCGTCAGGCGACTGTCCGCAGGGAGATGGATCTCTGCGCCTTCGCTGAGCGTATGGTTCGCTCTTAGCCATGCTTCGGTGATGAAATCTTTCATAAGGATTGCCAGTTAGCCGGCCAGGCGACATACAGGAATTTCACGCTGGATGTCGTACCAAATTCGATGCTGGAGCCTTTCGGGATAAACATCACGTCGCCTGCTTTGGCGATCATGGTTTCGCCTTCGTGGCGAACATGCAGCTCCCCTTCCAGCACCATGTCGATTTCGTCGTAGTTCAGAGTCCACGGGAAGAATGCGTTCTCCCACTGCATAAAACCGGCGGCCATGCTGCTGCCGTCGTCTCCGGTAACCAAATCCGTTAATCCGACGCAGTGTGGCTGTGCGCCATCGAAACGACCAAACTTGACGCTACTGCCATCAATCACTTTGATGCCGCCTTTGCCGGTCACCGATTTGAAGCTCGGCTGCATTGCGCCCTGCTCCAGCGACTGTTTTTCCTTCATCACTTTTTCCATCAACTGCGCGACCAGGCTTTCGGTAAACTGGCCTTCCGGTAACTGGGCGATAATGGTTTCGCGGATACGCTGGCTTTCGGTTTTCTCTACGGGCACAGATACCGTTGCTGGTGTCGATTCCTCGCATTCGGTGATGGTAAAACCCAACAGATCCGCCACTTCACGGGCTTCCGGGGTAATAATGCTGGCGCGCAGAACCACGGACATTGCCTGTTCGCCGCGCGCGTGTGCTTCACGAATATCATTCGCTGTGATGAGTTTTTTCACCTGCTTCCTCCTGTTTGGTGAGAGATGCCAGATAATCCACCAGTTGCTGCACGCTTTGCGGGTCGTGGCTGTTTAGCTCGAAAATCGGCTCTTCGAAGCCCGTCTCAAGCAATAACTTTCGCGTTGCGGCGACATCAGCATCTGGCATGTCCGTTTTACTGATGACGGCGATTTGCCGTTTGCTGACGCCAATATCCAGCAACCCGGCAGGCAACCGACTTTCCGGGTCATTCGCGCCGTGGACATAGATCAGCATGTCCACATCCTGTAGCGTAGTAATTAAGGCGTGATACCAGCGGGGATGGCTAAAATATTCACCCGGCGTATCGATATCGCCATTATCATTAAATTCCACGGCCTGTGTTTTTCTTGCGAGGGTATAATTCCCCTGCAACGCATTAAATAACGTTGTTTTTCCTGCCCCGACGGTACCCACAAACGCAATTCGTTTCATGAATGCCTCGTATTAACTTTTGGTCATTTCACAAAGCGTATAATTTAATAAGCGTCCTAAACCACTGACGGTTTGTGATAACGCTTCTTCTACTGCGCCCACCGAGCCATAAATCACCAGCGCGCCGCTAAAACGGTCGAGAAAACCGATATGCACATCGGCGGCTTTCAACGCTAAATCACCGGCGATCATCGCCGTTTCTCCGGGAGTTAGCGTCATAATGCCGATTGCGCCCGCATCCGGAACGCCGATTTTCTTCGCCAGTTCCTCGCCGGGATGCGCGATGAGATGCGCCAGTGTGACCTGTTTACCGGGCACAAATTCCTGAATGATGCGTTCTTTATCCATGAGTCGCCGCCTGTGAAAAACTTTCGTGTATCGTGACAATTTTTCGTCAGAGTAAATAACAAAATTCGGCAAGCGCGTTTAAAAGGTGAGGTAGATCACTAAGAATGGAGAGATATTTGATGTGGTGCATAAACTTTCATATGCAACGCATGAATATAAATAAAATAATATCGAGATATTTTATATACTGATTTTTTTATTATTCGCAAACTCAGTAATAAACTTTACTAATATATTGCAGCTAAACCGCTTACCCTGAATATTCAGGGTAAGCGTGAGAGTTAAAAAAGAATTACAGCGGTTGGGTTTGCGCTTCAACCACGGCCAGCGCCACCATGTTGACGATACGACGTACCGATGCGATCGGCGTTAACACGTGAACCGGTTTCGCCACGCCCATCAGCACCGGACCGACAGTCACACCTTCCGAGCTGGAAACGCGCAGTAAGTTGTAACTAATGCGGGCAGCTTCCATGTTCGGCATCACCAGAATATTAGCGGAACCTTTCAAAGGGCTGTCCGGCATACGGTCGTTGCGAATCGCTTCCACCAGCGCTGCATCGCCGTGCATTTCACCATCAATCATCAGTTCTGGCGCACGTTCCCTGACCAGTTCCAGCGCCTGACGCATTTTGCTCGACGACGGGCAGTCAGAAGAACCAAAGTTGGAGTGCGACAACAGAGCCACACGCGGCTCAATACCAAAACGACGAACAGTTTCTGCCGCCATCAAGGTGATCTCCGCCAGCTCTTCTGCATCAGGCTCATCATTGACGTAGGTATCGGCAATAAAGGTGTTACCACTCGGCAACAGCAGCGCGTTCATTGCACCTGCGGTGTGAACGCCATCGCGATAACCAAAGACATTTTTCACCACGCTAAAGTGTTCATGATAATCGCCCACCGTACCGCAAATCATTGCATCGGCTTCGCCACGCTGAACCATGATCGCGCCGATCACTGTCGGGTTACTGATCAGCGCACGCTGCGCCTGCTCCTGAGTGACACCGCGACGCTTCATGATCTGGAAGTATTCGGTCCAGTACTCTTTAAAGCGCGGATCGGATTCGTTATTGACGATCTCAAAATCAACGCCCGCCTTGATCTGCAAGCCCAGTTTCTGAATGCGCATTTCGATCACGTTCGGACGACCAATAAGGATCGGTTTCGCCAGTCCCAGCGTTACCAGTTCCTGAGTGGCATGCAGAACACGCGCCTCTTCCCCTTCCGGCAGAACTACGCGCTTCGGCGCTTTGCGAGCCTGGGAGAAAATCGGCTTCATAAACAGGTTAGTTTTGTAAACGAACTCTGTCAGCTTGTCGATGTAGACGTCGAAATCAGCAATCGGACGCGTCGCCACGCCCGACTCCATCGCCGCTTTCGCCACCGCAGGAGCGATCTTAACGATCAAGCGCGGATCAAACGGTTTTGGAATGATGTATTCCGGACCAAAGCTCAGATCCTGATCGCCATACGCTGAAGCCACCACTTCACTCTGTTCCGCATGGGCCAGTTCTGCAATCGCGCGTACCGCCGCCAGTTTCATCTCTTCGTTGATGGCGGTTGCGCCAACGTCCAGCGCGCCACGGAAGATAAACGGGAAGCAAAGGACGTTGTTCACCTGGTTCGGGTAGTCGGAACGGCCGGTACAGATGATGGCATCCGGACGCACTTCTTTCGCCAGCGGCGGCAGAATTTCCGGTTCCGGGTTCGCCAGCGCCAGGATCATTGGCGCACGGGCCATTTTCTTCACCATTTCCTGGGTCAGCACTTTCGGGCCGGAACAGCCGAGGAAAATATCCGCGCCTTCAATCACATCATCGAGGGTACGTTTACCGTCATCCACCACCGCATATGCGGCTTTGGTTTCCGCCATGTTTGGTTCACGGCCCTGATAGATAACGCCTTTTGAATCGCAAACCACGATGTTATGTTTTTGCAGACCCAGCGCTACCAGCAGGTTCATACAGGCGATTGCTGCGGCACCCGCGCCAGAAACCACCATCCGCACGTCGGAGATGTTTTTCTCCACCACGCGCAAGCCGTTGAGGATGGCGGCAGTGCTGATAATTGCCGTGCCGTGCTGATCGTCGTGGAATACCGGAATATTCATCCGCTCGCGCAGTTTCTGTTCAATATAGAAACATTCTGGCGCTTTAATGTCTTCGAGGTTGATGCCGCCAAAGGTCGGTTCGAGCGCAGCGACGACTTCAATAAATTTGTCCGGGTCGAGTTCATCAACTTCTATGTCAAATACATCAATCCCGGCGAATTTCTTAAACAGAACGCCCTTGCCTTCCATCACCGGTTTGCCTGCCAGCGCGCCAATGTTGCCTAACCCCAGCACCGCCGTACCGTTAGAGATCACCGCTACCAGGTTACCGCGCGCGGTATATTTGTAGGCTTTTAACGGGTCTTTTTCGATTTCAAGACAAGGTGCGGCAACGCCTGGTGAGTAGGCCAGCGCCAGATCGCTCTGCGTTGCCAGAGGCTTGGTTGGAGAAACCTGGATTTTCCCTGGAACTGGAAATTCATGGAAATCAAGTGCACTTTGTTTTAACTGGTCATCCATTTGGTTGTTCCTTTCACGTAACGTTCACAAATAAAGTGTGTGGGCAACAGCCCCTGTCCACAACGTGGCGCACATTATTACCCTGCCGGAGTCTACAGACTTTGAGCAAGTCCAAACTCTCACCATTAATATAATGTTTTGGTAATAATCCTATAACACTGATGTTACCTGCTTAATCCAGCAATACCATGCCTGTCTGCTATGCTTTTTTGATGCGTTTAGCGAAATTTCTCAGAAGTGTGAATTAACGCACTCATCTAACACTTTACTTTTCAAGGAGTATTTCCTATGAACGAGTTAGACGGCATCAAACAGTTCACCACTGTCGTGGCAGACAGCGGCGATATTGAGTCCATTCGCCATTATCATCCCCAGGATGCCACCACCAATCCTTCGCTGTTACTCAAGGCTGCCGGATTATCACAATATGAGCATTTAATAGACGATGCTATCGCCTGGGGTAAAAAAAATGGCAAGACCCAGGAACAACAGGTGGTCGCAGCGTGTGACAAACTGGCGGTCAATTTCGGTGCTGAAATTCTCAAAATCGTACCCGGTCGCGTGTCAACAGAAGTTGATGCACGCCTCTCTTTTGATAAAGAAAAGAGTATTGAGAAGGCGCGCCATCTGGTGGACTTGTATCAGCAACAAGGCGTTGAGAAATCACGCATTTTGATCAAGCTGGCTTCAACCTGGGAAGGAATTCGCGCGGCAGAAGAGCTGGAAAAAGAAGGTATTAACTGCAACCTGACGCTGCTGTTTTCTTTTGCCCAGGCGCGGGCCTGTGCAGAAGCGGGCGTTTTTCTGATTTCGCCGTTTGTCGGGCGTATTTATGACTGGTATCAGGCACGCAAGCCGATGGACCCGTATGTGGTGGAAGAAGATCCAGGCGTTAAATCAGTGCGCAATATCTACGACTACTATAAGCAACACCACTATGAAACCATTGTGATGGGCGCGAGCTTCCGTCGCACCGAACAAATCCTCGCCTTAACCGGCTGCGACCGACTGACTATCGCACCGAATTTGCTGAAGGAGCTACAGGAAAAAGTTTCGCCAGTGGTACGTAAATTAATCCCACCTTCTCAGACGTTCCCACGCCCAGCTCCCATGAGCGAAGCGGAGTTCCGTTGGGAGCACAATCAGGATGCGATGGCGGTAGAAAAACTGTCTGAAGGCATTCGTCTGTTCGCCGTTGATCAACGCAAACTGGAAGATCTTCTTGCCGCCAAACTATAAACCAGCCACGGAGTGTTATATGTCCCGAAAAGACCTTGCCAATGCGATTCGCGCACTCAGTATGGATGCGGTACAAAAAGCCAATTCTGGTCATCCCGGCGCGCCGATGGGCATGGCTGATATTGCCGAAGTGCTGTGGAACGATTTTCTTAAACATAACCCTACCGACCCAACCTGGTATGATCGCGACCGCTTTATTCTTTCCAACGGTCACGCGTCGATGCTGCTCTACAGTTTGCTGCATCTGACCGGTTACGACCTGCCGCTGGAAGAGCTGAAGAACTTCCGTCAGTTGCATTCAAAAACCCCAGGTCACCCGGAGATTGGTTATACGCCAGGTGTTGAAACCACCACCGGTCCACTTGGACAAGGTTTGGCGAACGCCGTCGGGCTGGCGATAGCAGAGCGTACACTGGCGGCGCAGTTTAACCAGCCGGATCATGAAATTGTCGATCACTTCACCTATGTGTTTATGGGCGACGGTTGCCTGATGGAAGGTATTTCCCACGAAGTCTGTTCGCTGGCGGGCACGCTGGGACTGGGCAAGCTGATTGGTTTTTACGATCACAACGGTATTTCCATCGACGGTGAAACCGAAGGCTGGTTTACCGACGATACGGCAAAACGTTTTGAAGCCTATCACTGGCATGTGATCCACGAGATCGACGGTCACGATCCGCAGGCGGTGAAGGAAGCGATCCTTGAAGCGCAAAGCGTGAAAGATAAGCCGTCGCTGATTATCTGCCGTACGGTGATTGGCTTTGGATCGCCGAATAAAGCAGGTAAAGAAGAGGCGCACGGCGCACCGCTGGGTGAAGAAGAAGTGGCATTGGCACGGCAAAAACTGGGCTGGCACCATCCGCCATTTGAGATCCCTAAAGAGATTTATCACGCCTGGGATGCCCGCGAAAAAGGCGAAAAAGCGCAGCAGAGCTGGAATGAGAAGTATGCAGCCTACAAAAAGGCCCATCCGCAACTGGCAGAAGAGTTTACCCGTCGGATGAGCGGTGGTTTACCGAAGGACTGGGAGAAAACGACTCAGAAATATATCAATGAATTACAGGCAAATCCGGCGAAAATCGCTACCCGTAAGGCTTCGCAAAATACGCTTAACGCTTACGGGCCGATGCTGCCTGAGTTGCTCGGCGGTTCGGCGGATCTGGCTCCCAGCAACCTGACCATCTGGAAAGGTTCTGTTTCGCTGAAGGAAGATCCGGCGGGCAACTACATTCACTACGGGGTGCGTGAATTTGGCATGACCGCTATCGCCAACGGCATTGCGCACCACGGTGGATTTGTACCGTATACCGCGACGTTCCTGATGTTTGTTGAATACGCCCGTAACGCCGCGCGGATGGCGGCACTGATGAAAGCGCGGCAGATTATGGTTTATACCCACGACTCAATTGGCCTGGGCGAAGATGGTCCTACGCACCAGGCTGTTGAGCAACTGGCCAGTTTGCGCTTAACGCCAAATTTCAGCACCTGGCGACCGTGCGATCAGGTGGAAGCAGCGGTGGGCTGGAAGCTGGCCGTTGAGCGCCACAACGGACCGACGGCACTGATCCTCTCCAGGCAGAATCTGGCCCAGGTGGAACGTACGCCGGATCAGGTTAAAGAGATTGCTCGTGGCGGTTATGTACTGAAAGACAGCGGCGGTAAGCCAGATATTATTTTGATTGCCACCGGTTCAGAGATGGAAATCACCCTGCAAGCGGCAGAGAAATTAGCGGGAGAAGGTCGCAATGTACGCGTAGTTTCCCTGCCCTCGACCGATATTTTCGACGCCCAGGATGAGGAATATCGGGAGTCGGTGTTGCCTTCTAACGTTGCGGCTCGCGTGGCGGTGGAAGCAGGTATTGCCGATTACTGGTACAAGTATGTTGGTCTGAAAGGGGCAATTGTCGGGATGACAGGTTATGGGGAATCTGCTCCGGCGGATAAGCTGTTCCCGTTCTTTGGCTTTACCGCCGAGAATATTGTGGCAAAAGCGCATAAGGTACTGGGAGTGAAAGGTGCCTGATGGTGATCGCCGGATGCTGATTGTCGGATGTGACGCTGGTGCGTCTTATCCGGTCTACATGTCCCCGCCATTTTGTTTAACGGGTGATCCACAACGTGGGCCAGGCGTCTGGCCCATGCCAGTTATCGCAGGTGGGTTCTGCGGCGTAACGCACCAGGCGAAAACGCTGACCGTCAAAGCGCCAGCGCGCCTGAATGCCACAATCGCTTAATCCGCGCCCTTTTGCTAAGGTCACCAGTTCACGCGATTTTTCATCGAATGTTGCGTTCATCAGTTCCAGTTCATTGGTCTCCTGACCGTTGTTGAACGGCAAACGCAACCGTACCGGGCGCGAGGCCAGCGGCTTTTTACGCGACACAATCCATGCCAAATCAATGGTGTTATAGGCCCCTGCCTCACAGCTAATCATCATCAGCGCTTTATCATCGGTCAGCGCAGTGACATTCACCTCACGACGTAACGGATCAAGCGAACAGCGCAGACCATTCATCCGCCAGTTTCCATAATCCAGCAAATCGTTACGTTCTTCGCGTGAGAGTGGCGTCGGCGTTGGGTTAACCACCGCGACCTCTTTCAGCGCAGGCGCTGGCGGTACGCTGAGCGGCGGTTCGTCCCCTTTCTTTATCCACGCGGTTTCACTGCCAACGCGCTTTTGCTGAGCATCAATAAACAACAACGCCGCTTTTAAGCCACTCAGAGAAATGGTCTGATTGCCGTCGCGTAAGGTGATCGCCTTCCCTTCCTGAATCATCTGCAAAAACGCGGTGATGGTTGCCGTATCATCGGTTACTAATAACCATGGTGAAATCCGCCACTTGTCACCACTTAACGCCAACGGCTCGCCATCTAACAGCAGCCGTGGCGCTATCTCCCCTTCTGACGCATCCGGCGACTTCAATCCGCCGCGCTCAATACGTAAAACGGCATCGGTATGCGCTCCGGCGCTGCGGCTCAGGGTCATCACCAGTCCATTATGATCACCCGTATTGCGCGCCACACAAAAATTTTGATTATTACAGGTGACCTGCCAGTCGGAAAACACCCGTTGCGCTGGTGCCGCCCACACCAAAGACGTCGGCAACAAAGCGAAAAAAAAGAGAAGGAAAATGCGATAGCGCATGGACGGTACGACCCCAGAAGTTCAAACAAACAGCACAAGTCGTATCTTCGTTGCGCAGGTAGCGCGGCTCAATCGGATTTATCGGATTGAGCCAATAATAAACAACGAAATATTATTGTTATTTTTCAGTCCATTAAATGTGACATTTGCAAATAGTTAAGCAATAACACCGTCTTACCGTCACGTATCTCGCCGGTTTTAATCATCTCCAGCGCCTGGCTGAACGGCAGCTCGAGCACTTCAATATCTTCATCTTCGACACCACCGCCCGCGTTAGCGCGCTGGCTGTCACTGTATTCGGCGATAAAGAAGTGGATTAGCTCAGTCACACCGCCTGGCGACATATACAGTTCAAATAATTTGCGCACTTCGCCAACTTCATAACCCGTCTCTTCAATCGCTTCTTTACGAATACACACTTCCGGTTCGTCGTTATCCAGCAGCCCGGCGCAGGTTTCAATCAGTTGCCCGCTTTCATTGCCATTAACCCAGGTAGCGACGCGGAACTGGCGAATCAGAACCACGGTCTTTTTCTTCGCGTTGTACAGGAGGATCGTTGCACCATTACCGCGATCGTAAACTTCACGTTTATGACGGATAACTTCGCCATCTTTGCGCGTGAGATCGTAAGTAATGTTGTGCAGGGTGAAATAGTTATCGGAGAGAATTTTGTCTTTAACGAGGGTGATTTGTTGCGTCATACCGACTCCACAGCGCGAAATGAACAATTATCTTACGCTGTGAAGTCGGGTTTGTCTGCGCAGGCTATCAGTGAGATTTGACTGATTTTACGCCCAGCCAGTCAATGATCCCCTGTGCCGCATGACGTCCTTCTGCCATTGCGGTAACCACCAGATCCGCACCACGCACGGCGTCACCACCGGCGAAGATTTTCGGATTCGTGGTCTGGTAACGGTACTGGCTTTCCACATCCGCGATGATGCGGCCCCATTTGTCTACCGTTACACCGTGCGACTCCAGCCACGGCATCCCGTGCGGATTGAAGCCAAACGCCATAATCACCGCATCGGCTGGCATGACAAATTCACTGCCTTCCACCGGCACTGGACGCCGACGTCCCTGGGCGTCCGGCTCGCCAAGACGCGTACGCAGGAAACGAATTCCGCAAACGTGACCTTGCTCATTCAGCTCAAGCGCCACCGGCTGGACGTTAAATTCAAAGTTGGCCCCCTCTTCGCGGGCGTTCTTCACCTCTTTCTTCGAGCCTGGCATGTTAGCTTCATCACGACGATAAGCGCAGGTGACGTTACTCGCGCCGTGGCGCAGCGCGGTACGCACACAGTCCATCGCGGTGTCGCCGCCGCCCAGTACCACGACGTTGAGTCCGGCGGTATTGATAAACGGCTCTTCCGGTAGCTCTTCGAGTCCCATCACCTGTTTAGTGTTGGCGATGAGGAACGGCAGCGCGTCATAAACGCCCGGCGCATCTTCATTGGGTAAACCCGCTTTCATGGAACGGTAAGTGCCTACGCCAACGAAGACCGCGTCGTATTGTTCCAAAAGCGAATCCAAAGAGACATCTTTACCCACTTCACAATTGAGTTCGAAGTGAATCCCCATCGCGCTGAAGATTTCCCGACGGCGTGCCAGCAGGGATTTATCCAGTTTGAAAGAAGGAATGCCGAAAGTGAGCAAGCCACCGATTTCTGGATGGCGATCGTACACCGTCACCTCTACACCATTGCGGGTCAAAACATCCGCACAGGCCAGCCCTGCCGGACCCGCACCGATAATCGCCACCCGCTTGTCCACTTTGGTGACATGACTTAAGTCAGGACGCCAACCTTTCGCCAACGCCTGATCTGAAATGTAGCGTTCAATGTTGCCGATAGTTACTGCGCCGTGCTCATCGCGAATAGTACAGGCACCTTCACACAAACGATCTTGCGGACAAACGCGTCCGGTAATTTCCGGCAGGGTGTTAGTCTGGTGAGAAAGCTCGACGGCGGCGTCGATGTTTCCGGCTTTCACCAGTTCAATCCACTGTGGAATATGGTTATGCAGCGGGCAGGTCCATTCACAAACGCTGTGCTCGCCGCACTTAAGGCAGCGCGAGGCTTCCCGTTGTGCCTGATCGGCACGGAATGGCAGATAAATTTCATCAAAACCGGTTTTGCGCGCTTCAATCGCCAGTTTGTCCGGCTCGCCACGCGCGGGCGTTGCCTGCATTTGCTCGACTTTACTCATTACCGGCATTTCTTGCGCCGCGGTACTGGCATGCCACGGTTGATGTTCCTGACGTGCGGTACGCAAGCGGCGGGATTTCGCCATGCCTGAGAGTGCGGCGTCAGTGACCAGTTGCAGCGCGTCTGCCGGGCAATTCTCGACACAAGCAGGACCGTTTTCGCGCCCTGCACAAAGGTCGCATTTATGCGCCGTGGCTTTTACTTTTCCTGCCGCGACGGGGGTCAGGACGATTTGCATCGTACCAAATGGACAGGCCACCACGCAGGATTTACAGCCAATACACTTTTGCTGATTGACCTGAATGCTGTCATCAACGTGGCTGATTGCGCCATTAGGGCAGCTACGGGCGCAGGGCGCATCTTCACAATGGTGACAGGTCACGGCACTACGTTGCTGCTGATGTTTGATAACCGTAATTCGGGGATGAAAATGGTGTTGGCTCAGGACATGTTGCTCATCATTGTGAGCCATGACACAGGCGATTTCACAAGCATGACAACCCAGACATTGCTGACTGTTGGCCATAATAAAACGATTCATAACGACCTTCTTTTTTGGTTGTAAAAACCTTATTCTTTATATGAGTGTTGTTATTACCCGACTTACAGGGGAATCGGCAATGTTCATGTGCCCAGAATAAGTAACTATTTCGCTATAAACTGTGGCAGATCAAATAATCCCATCACTGACTAAATTTCGTTTCAGCGAACTGGAACATTAATGATTTTTTGTGGAGAAGACGCGTGTGATTGTTAAACGACCCGTCTCGGCCAGTCTGGCCCGGGCCTTTTTTTACATTGTGCTGCTGTCGATTCTTTCCACGGGTATCGCTCTGCTAACGCTGGCGAGCAGTTTACGCGACGCTGAGGCTATCAATATTGCCGGATCGCTGCGTATGCAGAGTTACCGCCTGGGCTACGACTTGCAAAGTGGCAGTCCACAACTCAATGCACATCGCCAGTTATTTCAGCAGGCACTGCATTCACCGGTATTAACCAATCTCAACGTCTGGTATGTGCCAGAGGCAGTAAAAACCCGCTATGCGCATCTGAATGCCAATTGGCTGGAGATGAATAATCGGCTCAGCAAGGGCGACTTGCCGTGGTATCAGGCTAATATTAATAATTATGTTAATCAGATAGACCTGTTCGTGCTGGCTTTACAGCACTACGCTGAACGCAAAATGCTGCTGGTGGTGGCAATTTCCCTGGCTGGCGGCATCGGTATTTTCACGCTGGTCTTTTTTACTTTGCGCCGCATACGCCATCAGGTGGTTGCCCCGCTGAATCAGCTGGTTACCGCCAGTCAGCGTATTGAACACGGGCAGTTCGACTCGCCGCCGCTGGATACCAGCCTGCCGAATGAGCTTGGCCTGCTTGCAAAAACCTTTAACCAGATGTCGAGCGAGCTGCATAAATTGTACCGTTCGCTGGAGGCGTCAGTAGAAGAAAAGACCCGCGATCTCCACGAGGCCAAGCGTCGTCTGGAGGTGTTGTATCAGTGTTCGCAGGCGCTAAACACCAGCCAGATTGATGTGCATTGTTTCCGCCATATTTTGCAGATTGTTCGCGACAATGAAGCGGCTGAATATCTGGAGTTAAATGTCGGTGACAACTGGCGGATTAGCGAAGGGCAGCCAAACCCGGAATTGCCGATGCAGATTTTACCGGTGACAATGCAAGAGACGGTTTACGGCGAACTGCACTGGCAAAATAGTCACGTTTCATCATCAGAACCGCTGCTTAACAGCGTTTCGTCGATGCTGGGACGCGGTTTGTACTTTAATCAGGCGCAGAAGCATTTTCAGCAGTTATTGTTGATGGAAGAACGTGCGACCATCGCCCGCGAATTGCACGACTCGCTGGCTCAGGTACTTTCTTACTTACGTATCCAGTTGACGTTACTGAAGCGTTCGATACCGGAAGATAACGCCACCGCACAAAGTATCATGGCCGATTTTTCCCAGGCGTTGAATGATGCTTATCGGCAGTTACGCGAGCTGTTGACTACTTTCCGCCTGACGCTGCAGCAGGCGGATCTCCCCTCCGCGTTGAGGGAAATGCTGGATACGTTACAAAATCAAACCAGCGCCAAACTGACCCTCGACTGCCGTCTGCCAACCCTGGCGCTGGATGCGCAAATGCAGGTGCATTTGTTGCAAATTATTCGCGAAGCGGTGCTGAATGCGATGAAGCACGCCAACGCCAGCGAAATCGCCGTTAGCTGCGTCACCGCGCCGGATGGCAATCACACAGTCTATATTCGCGACAACGGGATTGGCATCGGTGAACCGAAAGAACCCGAAGGCCATTATGGTCTGAATATCATGCGCGAACGCGCGGAAAGATTGGGTGGGACGCTGACTTTTTCACAACCTTCCGGCGGCGGCACGTTAGTGAGTATTAGCTTTCGCTCTGCGGAGGGTGAGGAAAGTCAGCTGATGTAATGCCTCTTATTGACCAAAGAATAGTGGCACTTAAGGTTCAGTATAAAAGGGCATGATAATTTACATTAACTCCTTTTTTTCTCCACGATTGGCTCGTACCTTGCCGCTACAGTGAAGCAAGCCAAGCCTACAACGATACGCAGAAACACGAGGTCCTCTTTTAATGGCGAATTTCTTTATTGATCGCCCCATTTTTGCCTGGGTGCTGGCAATCCTGTTGTGTCTGACAGGTACCCTGGCGATTTTTTCATTGCCCGTTGAACAATACCCCGATCTCGCGCCACCGAATGTGCGAGTGACCGCTAACTATCCCGGCGCATCGGCCCAGACGCTGGAAAACACCGTGACCCAGGTTATCGAGCAAAATATGACGGGCCTCGATAATCTGATGTATATGTCATCTCAGAGCAGCGGCACCGGTCAGGCATCTGTCACGTTAAGTTTTAAAGCAGGCACCGATCCGGACGAAGCCGTGCAGCAAGTACAAAACCAGCTGCAATCAGCCATGCGAAAGTTACCGCAGGCGGTGCAAAATCAGGGCGTGACGGTGCGTAAAACCGGCGATACCAATATTCTGACCATTGCCTTCGTCTCTACCGATGGTTCGATGGATAAACAGGATATTGCCGATTACGTTGCCAGTAATATTCAGGATCCGTTAAGCCGCGTAAATGGCGTCGGGGATATCGATGCCTATGGGTCGCAATATTCCATGCGTATCTGGCTGGACCCGGCGAAACTCAACAGTTTCCAGATGACGGCTAAAGATGTCACTGATGCCATTGAGTCACAGAACGCGCAGATTGCGGTTGGGCAACTTGGTGGTACGCCTTCCGTCGATAAGCAGGCGCTCAACGCCACCATTAACGCCCAGTCACTGCTGCAAACACCAGAACAGTTCCGCGATATCACCTTGCGGGTGAATCAGGACGGCTCAGAGGTAAGGCTGGGCGATGTCGCCACCGTCGAAATGGGGGCGGAGAAATACGATTATCTTAGCCGCTTCAATGGTAAGCCAGCCTCCGGGTTGGGGGTAAAACTGGCCTCCGGCGCGAACGAAATGGCGACAGCGGAGCTGGTGCTCAATCGTCTTGACGAGCTGGCGCAGTATTTCCCGCATGGACTGGAATACAAGGTGGCGTATGAAACCACCTCGTTTGTTAAAGCCTCCATTGAAGACGTGGTGAAAACGCTGCTGGAAGCTATCGCTCTGGTTTTCCTCGTTATGTATCTGTTCCTGCAAAACTTCCGCGCCACGCTGATACCCACTATCGCCGTGCCGGTGGTGTTGATGGGAACCTTCTCCGTACTTTATGCCTTCGGTTACAGCGTCAACACCTTAACCATGTTCGCGATGGTGCTGGCGATCGGTCTGCTGGTGGATGATGCCATCGTGGTGGTGGAAAACGTCGAACGTATTATGAGTGAGGAAGGACTCACTCCTCGCGAAGCCACACGTAAATCGATGGGGCAGATCCAGGGGGCACTGGTCGGGATTGCGATGGTGCTTTCGGCGGTATTTGTGCCAATGGCCTTCTTCGGCGGCACCACCGGTGCCATCTATCGCCAGTTCTCTATTACCATTGTTGCGGCGATGGTGCTGTCAGTACTGGTAGCGATGATCCTCACTCCGGCTCTGTGTGCCACGCTACTTAAGCCACTGAAAAAAGGTGAGCATCACGGGCAAAAAGGCTTTTTTGCCTGGTTTAACCAGATGTTTAACCGCAACGCCGAACGCTACGAAAAAGGGGTGGCGAAAATTCTCCACCGTAGCCTGCGCTGGATTGTGATTTATGTCCTGCTGCTTGGCGGCATGGTGTTCCTGTTCCTGCGTTTGCCGACGTCGTTCTTACCGCTGGAAGACCGTGGCATGTTTACTACCTCGGTACAGTTGCCCAGCGGTTCAACCCAGCAACAGACCCTGAAAGTCGTTGAGCAAATCGAGAAATATTACTTCACCCATGAAAAAGACAACATCATGTCGGTGTTTGCCACCGTGGGTTCTGGCCCTGGGGGTAACGGGCAAAACGTGGCGCGAATGTTTATCCGCCTGAAAGACTGGAGCGAACGCGACAGTAAGACCGGCACCTCGTTTGCCATTATCGAGCGAGCAACGAAGGCGTTTAACAAGATTAAAGAAGCTCGCGTTATCGCCAGCAGCCCGCCAGCAATTAGCGGTCTTGGTAGTTCTGCGGGTTTTGATATGGAGTTGCAGGACCACGCTGGGGCAGGTCACGATGCGCTGATGGCAGCACGAAACCAGTTGCTGGCGCTGGCGGCGGAAAATCCGGAGTTAACCCGTGTACGCCATAACGGCCTCGACGACAGTCCGCAGTTGCAGATTGATATCGATCAGCGTAAAGCTCAGGCGCTGGGCGTTGCTATCGACGATATTAACGACACGCTGCAAACCGCGTGGGGTTCGAGCTATGTGAATGACTTTATGGATCGCGGTCGCGTGAAGAAAGTCTATGTGCAGGCAGCTGCGCCGTATCGCATGCTGCCAGATGACATCAATCTCTGGTATGTCCGAAATAAAGATGGCGGCATGGTGCCCTTCTCTGCTTTCGCGACCTCACGCTGGGAGACAGGCTCACCGCGTCTGGAACGCTATAATGGTTATTCTGCGGTTGAGATTGTTGGGGAAGCCGCACCGGGGGTCAGTACCGGTATGGCGATGGATATTATGGAATCGTTAGTGAAGCAGTTGCCAAACGGCTTTGGTCTGGAGTGGACGGCGATGTCGTATCAGGAGCGGCTTTCCGGCGCGCAGGCTCCGGCGCTGTACGCCATTTCCTTGCTGGTGGTATTCCTGTGTCTGGCTGCGCTGTATGAAAGCTGGTCGGTGCCGTTCTCGGTAATGCTGGTCGTGCCGCTGGGGGTTATCGGCGCGCTGCTGGCAACCTGGATGCGCGGGCTGGAAAACGATGTTTACTTCCAGGTGGGCCTGTTAACGGTCATTGGTTTATCGGCGAAAAACGCCATCCTGATCGTCGAGTTTGCTAACGAGATGAACCAAAAAGGCCACGACCTGTTTGAAGCGACGCTCCACGCCTGCCGTCAGCGTTTACGCCCGATTCTGATGACCTCGCTGGCATTTATCTTCGGCGTATTGCCAATGGCAACCAGCACAGGTGCCGGTTCCGGTGGTCAGCATGCGGTGGGTACTGGCGTAATGGGCGGGATGATTTCGGCCACTATTCTGGCTATTTACTTCGTGCCGCTGTTCTTTGTGCTGGTGCGCCGCCGCTTCCCGCTGAAGCCGCGCCCGGAATAAGCAATAAAAAAGGCGACATGCCAATGTGTCGCCCTTTTCAACTTTCCGATTAAGAACCTGCTCAGCGGATTCTTGCTGTTTGTACTTTGTCTCAGGAATTACTTACGAAGCATAACTTCGATAAAGTCTTTCCAGTTCCCCAGTTCACGTTCAATCATAACAACCTCTCTTATAATTATGGGTATTCTACGGAAACAATATACCGTGGTGAAGCTAATTTACTCGATTGCTGTGATGACTACCTCCGGGGGACAAACCTTATGTAAATACTATGGTCCTGCGGTGATGATTTGTATGTGATGCACCGCAACATTTCGAGATATTCATACGGCATCTAATACTGATTTAATTCTGGTTAAAATACAGACAGATAACAAGATGAATATTCTTAATGTTTACGTTAAAAATGTTTAATGTTATTTAATGGTTGTTAATTTGAATACTTCGATAATGTTATATTTCCTGATAATCATTTGCAGGCAAAATGTTTTCACCTTTAAATGAGTATTTATTCTCATAAATCGAAAAAGGATTCATTATGGTTACACTTTACGGCATCAAAAATTGTGACACCATTAAGAAGGCTCGCCGTTGGCTGGAAGCTAATAACATCGACTATCGTTTTCATGATTACCGCGTCGATGGATTGGACAGCGAATTATTGAACGGTTTTATCAACGAATTAGGCTGGGAAGCGTTACTCAACACCCGTGGTACAACCTGGCGTAAACTGGACGAAACCACCCGCAATAAAATCACCGATGCGGCCTCTGCGGCGACATTAATGACTGAAATGCCTGCAATTATCAAACGTCCATTGCTCTGCGCGCCTGGTAAGCCTATGCTGCTGGGTTTCAGTGAATCCAGTTATCAGCAATTTTTCCATGAGGTGTAGTCTATGTCGTGCCCGGTTATTGAGCTGACACAACAGCTTATTCGCCGCCCTTCCCTGAGTCCTGATGACGCAGGATGCCAGGCTTTGTTGATTGAACGTTTGCAGGCGATCGGTTTTACCGTTGAACGCATGGACTTTGCCGACACGCAGAATTTTTGGGCATGGCGTGGGCAGGGTGAAACGTTAGCCTTTGCCGGGCATACCGACGTGGTGCCGCCTGGCGACGCCGACCGTTGGATCAATCCGCCGTTTGAACCCACCATTCGTGATGGCATGTTATTCGGGCGCGGTGCGGCAGATATGAAAGGCTCGCTGGCGGCGATGGTGGTAGCGTCAGAACGCTTTGTCGCACAACATCCCAACCATACGGGACGACTGGCATTTCTGATCACCTCTGATGAAGAAGCCAGTGCCCACAACGGTACGGTAAAAGTCGTCGAAGCGTTAATGGCGCGTAATGAGCGTCTCGATTACTGCCTGGTCGGCGAACCGTCGAGTATCGAAGTGGTTGGTGATGTGGTGAAAAATGGTCGTCGCGGATCGTTAACCTGTAACCTTACTATTCATGGCGTGCAGGGGCATGTTGCCTACCCACATCTGGCTGACAATCCGGTACATCGCGCAGCACCTTTCCTTAATGAATTAGTGGCTATTGAGTGGGATCAGGGCAATGAATTCTTCCCGGCGACCAGTATGCAGATTGCCAATATTCAGGCGGGAACGGGCAGTAACAACGTTATTCCGGGTGAACTGTTTGTGCAGTTTAACTTCCGCTTCAGCACCGAACTGACGGATGAGATGATCAAAGCGCAGGTACTTGCCCTGCTTGAAAAACATCAACTGCGCTATACGGTGGATTGGTGGCTTTCCGGGCAGCCATTTTTGACCGCGCGCGGTAAACTGGTGGATGCGGTCGTTAACGCGGTTGAGCACTATAATGAAATTAAACCGCAGCTACTGACCACAGGCGGAACGTCCGACGGGCGCTTTATTGCCCGCATGGGGGCGCAGGTGGTGGAACTCGGGCCGGTCAATGCCACGATTCATAAAATTAATGAATGTGTGAACGCTGCCGACCTGCAGCTACTTGCCCGTATGTATCAACGTATCATGGAACAGCTCGTCGCCTGATGAGTGGTTCTGCAAGAGGAAATAAGCATGGACTGGCTGGCTAAATATTGGTGGATTCTGGTGATTGTCTTTTTGGTAGGCGTCCTGCTGAACGTGATTAAAGATCTCAAGCGCGTCGACCATAAGAAATTTCTCGCCAACAAGCCGGAGCTTCCCCCGCATCGTGATTTCAACGATAAGTGGGACGATGACGACGACTGGCCGAAAAAGGATCAACCGAAGAAGTAAGCTAAGTGGCCGGATAAGGCGTTAACGCCGCATCCGGCCATGATGCCTGATACAGTCTTATCAGACCTACCCGGCTATTATTACATCATTTCAATCACATCATCATCGCCAGGCTTACCGCCGCTTAGCGCTTCGTCGAAATAATGTTTCGGAATGGTATAACGCAAGTGATCCAGGGCTAATTGCATACTGCGATTGTCGATCGCATGGCCTAAATCCTCCACGATATCCAGCGTCACATCGCCACCGGCACTGATTAACGCTTCCTGCGCCGCAACCGCATGCGCCAGATCGATAACCGGATCTTCACCGCCATGAATCAAGTGAATTGTCGTGGCTGTAGACGCGGTTTCCGGCAGGCTCGCGTAGCGTCCGTTGAAGGCAATGACGCGCGAAGCAAGGCCCGGTTCGGCTTTAATGCTCTCCAGCGCCATAATCGCGCCTTGTGAGAAACCGATTAGCGCCGTGGCATTAGCCCCTACTCCGCTTTGTTTCTGCCAGTAGCGCACCGTCTCAATAAACGTCGGCATGATGGCATCCACACGCGCCTGGCGATTATCTTCCGTAATACCCTGCACCGAAAACCACTGACGCCCCGCCGGATTACCGCTCGGCTCCGCGCCACCGACACTCACCACCAGCGCATCAGGAAACAGCGGCGCAAACCAGCTGCCTATTTCCCCCATTGCCACCGGGTTATCCCCGACACCGTGGAAAAGCAGTAACAACTGTTGTGCTGGTTTATCCGGGCTTTGAACAACAAAATGGTCATGTTTCATGGCGAACTCCTTAACTGATGTCATTAATTTTACGCCGCTGACTCACAATGACCATGGGAGAAAATTGAAGGAGTCAGTGAAAAAATTGCCATTGCGTTATGCGATCGCGCAGACGCTCAGTGCGAACATCATCAAGTGCGAATAGCGCCTGCGCTGCCTCTTCCCGCTGGCGAACCAGTAACAGCTTACGGCCTGAAAGTTTAAGTGTGGTACATAACTGCGCGTCGCTGGCGTTTTTCTGTAAACGCCCACGCAGCGCCGGTAATGCCAGTTCGCTGGTTTGTAGCAGACGCAATAAGCAACCTAACGATGTTAATAGCGGACGATGAGTGAAAGCAAAACCGGCCAGTTCAAGCCAGTCGTCGTCAGAAAGGACGGCATCGTTTAGTGGATCAACAGGAAGCATTTCGCCATTCCACTGCGCGAGAGCTTGCGCATCGCGACGTAAACGGTAATGCTCACGTTCAGCCAGCTGTTTACCCGCATCACTCATCGGTAACAGTGCCATCGCCGTATAGCAACCGCTGCTGGCTTCACGATGATTACCCATTCGCACCAGCACAAAACCGCAGCGTTGCCAGAAACGCCATAATTCCCCGGTGTAACCAAAACTCACCGAAAGATAGTCGAGGTCCTGCGTATATTGCAAAGCACCAGCAATCAGTTGCTGACCTGTGCCTTCCCGCTGACGAGCCGGATGAACTGCTATTCGGCTGACCCGCCTTCCGCGCAATGTCGCCGCCAGTGGATTGCTGCCGTGCGCCGCCAGCGACTGGGCCACCAGATTACCCCGCGGGCGACGAAAACCTGCCCATACCGCCTGACTGAGTTCTTGAGATAATCCGCCCTCATCCACCAGCCACAGCGCCCCGGCAATCTCGTTTTCGCCAGCCGCCTGTAAAAAATGTTGCCCTGGTGCATCCATCATCCGGCGTAAATCCAGCGGCGAAGTCCGGTAGTGCGCACCAGACAATAACTGATAAACCTTTAACGGCGTTTCTGGCTCGCTTCGCCATAACGTCTGTTCAAATGCGGAAATAACGATATTGCCTTGTGGTGTATGGGTGAAGTTTTCATCGTCAAAAACCAGTGCCTCACTAACCATTTTTTCCAGCGGGCATCCCTGCGCCCAACGGATCGGCTGTTGTAGTTCAAAACGGTGTAAATGCGGAAAGCGAGCGCAAAATTTCAGCAAAAAACCACGTCCGGTGCCTTCGTAGCCCTGCACCGTAGTAGTTAACAACGTTCGAGGAAAACGCGATACCAGTTGATACAACAACGGCGCAGGTATAGCTGCGGCTTCATCGACCACCAGCCAATCGGCTTGCTCATCGCTGGCTAACAAGGCATCCGGTGCAATAAAGCGAAACTTCTCGCCCGCAAATTGTGCCAGTACATCCGTTGCCGCTTTTGCGGGCGCGGTGACAATCGCACTGCCCGCAATACGAGAAATGAGTTGCCCTGCCAAGGCCGACTTACCGCGCCCACGCGCAGCAGTTACCGCTGCCACGCCCGGCGGCATGGTCAGTAGCTGCTGTAAGAGTTGCTGTTGTTCTGGTTGTGGTGCGCCGGTAGCGGGGTGCCAGTCAGTACGGGGAGTAAAATGCGCCAACGAGAACGGCTGGTTTTGCCGCCAGAGGATAGCGTCGTTATTCGCCGTAAGTACGCGTTTGAAATGCTGGACAAAATGCGGCGTCGCAATAGGGTCAGGGCAATCACTCCAGCGCAGCGAGTCGGCATCAGGTTGGTTTTCCCACTCATCCCATATAGGGAGTAACAACACCAGCCAGCTTCCCGCTTTCAACGTTCCGCTAAGTGCGGCAAAGGAAGCAGCATCAAAGCCGTGACGGGCGTCGAATACCGCATGCCGGAACTCGCGCCCAAGTAAAGTTTGTAGCGCCGAGGGAAAACAGTGGTTTTCAGCATCTGGCTGCGGCGAAATCCACAGCCAGTCGCCAGGTAAGGCATCACGCAACTTAAGCGCATGATCAAAACACCAACCCTCTTCCCCGCTCAACACCAGCAAGCGGCGGATCCCTTCACGTTTCATTTGCGCTGTTAATGTGTGAAGCGCAGTCAGTTCAGCCATCCCTGCCCCGGAAGTTAAATGCTTTTACCAAAAGTATTGCATTGTGCCGGATCGCCGCTGTCGAAACCACGTTTAAACCAGCTGTAGCGTTGCTGAGAAGTACCATGAGTGAAACTGTCTGGTACTACTCGCCCCTGACTTTGCTGTTGTAAACGGTCATCGCCGATGGCCTGCGCCGCATTCAGCGCCTCTTCCAGATCGCCGGTTTCCAGAACGCCTTGCTGCTGCATACTATGCCCCCAGACACCGGCAAAACAGTCGGCCTGGAGTTCCATACGCACAGATAAGCGGTTCACTTCCGCCTGCGTCGCGTTTTGTTGCAGTTGACGAACTTTCGGCTCGATGCCTAACAGTTTCTGCACATGATGACCGACTTCATGGGCGATAACGTACCCCTGGGCAAAATCGCCATCCGCGCCAAGTTTGTCTTTCATGTCATCATAGAAAGAGAGATCGATATAAACCGTGCCATCCGCCGGGCAATAGAATGGCCCCATAATGGACTGTCCCGCCCCGCAGCCGGTACGCGTCATTCCACGGTACATGACCAGCTTCGGTTGCTGATAGGTTTTACCCATCTTCTCGAATTGCTGTCCCCAGGTGTCTTCCGTGGTTGCCAGAATCACCGAGGTGAATTTTGCGGCTTCGTCTTCATTAGGGCTAATTGACCGCGTTGATTGCTGTTGGGAAACCGGCTGTCCGGTCATCAACCCGGTTAAATCAACGCCATAGTAGCCTGCAACCAGCACGACTATCAGTAAAATCAGCCCGCCTTTACCGCTTGGCAGGCGAAAACCGGGACCGCCCATAGACGGACCACCAGAGCTGTTGCGCCTGTCTTCAACATTGTCACTTTCACGTCGCCCTTGCCAACGCATAGATACCTCAACAATATATTCATTATAGAAATGATCGTAGGTGGTTCAGAGGAAGATTACCACAGGAAAGCGGGATGAAATGGCGGAGGAATTAAGGCTTCATGCCACGTTATATAATTTACGAATGTTAGAAGTAAAAGAGAATGTTAGCTCCAGTCTTCTAGTCTGATTCCCGCCACTCGCTCAAACTCTCGGGTATTGTTGGTTACCACAATCAAACCGCGACTGCGAGCATGTCCCGCTATCATCTGGTCAAAAGGTCCAACAGGCCTTCCCTGCCGGGCAAGCTCGGCCCTGATTTGCCCAGTATGCGTCGCAGCAGCACTATCATAATCAAGCACTTCCAAACGAGATACGAAACCTTCAATCACCGCCAAATTGCGTTCTGGCATCTGACTTTTTTCTGCCCCATAGATAAGCTCCATCAATGTTACAGAACTTATACACATCCGGCCAGAATTCAGGTTAAACCGCTCTCTGACATGTACTGGTTTATTCTTAATAGTGAAAATACAGATGTTGGTATCCAGCATGAATTTCAGCATCAGAATGATTCCCTTTCCTGCATTGCGGGTTGATCACGGATATCCATAAAATCCGCACTCACATTTTCGCCATCAAACCAACTGTCCCAGGACTCACCGGCGGGAGTGATGATTCTTGTACGACCAATCGCAATAATTTCTACTTTCTTAACGTCCTCTGGCAGAGCGACCGCTTTCGGTAATCTGACGGCCTGACTGCGATTACTTAAAAATACAGTAGTTTCCATAGCCCCCCCTTTTTTTTGGGATATACGTCATGTATATACATATTGGCCTGTTATTACTTTCCTGTCAAAGGGAGATAATGCGAAGTATTGTAGCGGGGGTATCGAAGACATTTAGCCGGAGTACCCTCCGGCTAAATAAACAAGCAACCAGAAAAATCAGTCCAGCTGTACACCCAGGCGGCGGGCGACGGCTTCATAGGCCTCGATCAGGCCACCGAGGCTCTGGCGGAAACGGTCTTTGTCCATTTTCTCCAGCGTTTCTTTGTCCCACAGGCGGCTGCCGTCCGGGGAGAACTCATCGCCCAGTACCACTTCACCTTTGTACAGACCAAACTCCAGCTTGAAGTCGACCAGAATCAGACCAGCATCATCGAACAGTTTTTTCAGCACGTCGTTCGCTTTGTAGGTCAGCTCTTTCATACGCGCCAGGTTCTCTTTACTTACCCAGCCAAAGGTTTCGCAGTAAGATTCGTTGACCATCGGATCGTGCATGGCGTCGTTTTTCAGGAACAGATCGAACAGCGGCGGGTTCAGCTCAATACCTTCTTCGATTCCAAGACGTTTCACCAGAGAGCCAGCAGCACGGTTACGCACGACACACTCAACCGGCACCATATCCAGCTTTTTCACCAGACATTCGGTATCGGAGAGCAGACGCTCCATTTGAGTCGGGATACCCGCTTCAGCCAGTTTGCTCATAATGAAGTAGTTGAACTTGTTGTTCACCATACCTTTGCGATCAAACTGCTCAATGCGCGCGCCATCCCCTGCTGACGTATCATTGCGGAATTCGAGCACCAACAGGTCCGGGTTTTCCGTGCTGTATACGGTTTTCGCTTTACCACGATACAACTCAGCTTGCTTTTGCATCTTTATCACTCCTGGGTGTGAATTAACGTTTTAAAATCTTTTGCTGTCTGGTGTGCCGGATGTTTTGTCGGATGCGGCGTGAACGCCTTATCCGACCTACGTCCGACAAACAAATTTCGTGCGAATTACCGCTAAAATCGCGTTTTTCTGTCGACGCACACGTTTGCGTATCATATCAGAAAAAAGGGCCGGATGACTCCAGCCCTGTATTTTTACTTGCTAAACGCAGCCTGGAAGACAGCTACCAGCGCGTCGTTCTGACTCTGAGTCAGAGTATGACCTTTCGGATCGATGAACTGTAGGCTGCTGCGGTTATCTAAATCGCCAACCTGCAGTTTATAGTCACCGGATGCCAGGCCTGGATCGCTCGCGCCCAGTTCCTGCCAGTCGCTGTCAGACAGCGGCTTATAAGTTACGGCCATGTTGCCCTGCGAACGGGTGCTGTCGGTCACTTTCATGCCCACTTTTTCCAGCGCCGCTGGCAGACGTTGCCAAACCACATTGAACGGCCCGCGTACGACCAGCATTGGTAAACCGGTGTCATCAGCTGCACTTTGTACGTCCATAGTGGTGGAGGCACGGTTTTGCGCAGCGTTCGCGGCGTCAGTGGCAGATTTATCCAGACCGGCGGAAATAACGTTCATCATCTCCGTGCTGTAACGCTGCATGGAAGCCGCGTCTGCAACCGGTTTGCCCGCCTGTTCCAGGTTCAGCAGTTTAACCGTAACCGCCTGCTGATAACCCTGCGGCTTAACAGAGATTTGATAACGACCACGATACTGCTCGTCTTCGTCCAGACGGTTCCATTGTACCCAATCGGTGGTCAGTGTCTGACCAGCATCATCACGTTGGGTGATGGTGTAGTTTTTCGCCTGCAGCACGCTAACCACCTGCGGCCACAGAGTATTGCCACGACCATTTTCCACCAGCAATGAAGCGGTATCGCCCGTGAACTGGGTACGCGCGCCAGAAACCAGTGCCAACGGCTGGGCTGGTGGACGAATGTCCAGCGCCTTACCGACAGCACCACTACCGTTGGTCACCGGGATTGCATAATCGCCGGAGGTCACCGGCAAAATCATTCCAGCCGGGGCATGAAGCTCCGCAAGCGGTGCCGCTTCCAGGTAGGCTTCATCACCACTGACCTGACGCTTATAGCGTGAGTCAGAACTACAGGCAGCGAGTAATAAAACAAGCGAAACACCCGCAACCTTTGCCAGGCGCGACTTTTGAACAGAGTAAGCCATCAAATCTCCCTAAACTTTACAGCAAACCGGCATGCTTAAGCGCCGCTCTGACCGTCTCACGACCACTGTCGGTGATTGGTGTCATTGGCAGGCGCAGCGTATCGGTCGCCACAAGACCCAGTTCCTTACATGCCCATTTCACCGGGATTGGATTGGGTTCGACAAATAGTTTGTTGTGTAATGGCATCAGACGCTGATTAATAACGCGTGCCTCGGCAAAATGCCCTTCTGCTGCCAGTTTGCACATCTGGGCCATATCACGCGCTGCGACGTTAGCCGTAACGGAAATAACCCCATGACCGCCTAATTGCATGAAGTCCAGCGCGCTCGCATCATCGCCGCTCAGCAGAACAAAATCATCTGAAACCAGCTCTTTGATCTGGTTTACACGCGTTAAGTTCCCTGTTGCCTCTTTGATTCCGATAATATTTTTTACTTTCGCCAGACGGCCCACCGTTTCCGGGAGCAGATCGCAGCCAGTACGGGACGGCACATTATACAGAATTTGCGGCAGGTCAGTATGTTCAGCGATGGCTTTGAAATGCTGATACAAACCTTCTTGCGACGGACGATTGTAGTAAGGGGTTACCGTCAGGCAGCCGACGATACCGCTGTCATTGAAGCGCTGCGTCAGGCTAATGGCTTCCGCAGTAGCGTTAGCACCGGTCCCGGCAATCACCGGAATGCGCCCGTCAGCCAGCTCCAGCGTCATCATCACCACATCAGCATGTTCGTCATGATTTAAGGTAGCGGACTCGCCAGTGGTGCCAACAGAAACGATCGCCGAAGTACCGCTGGCGACATGATAATCAATCAGTTTTTTCAAGCTAGCCCGACAGACATTACCTTTTTCATCCATCGGAGTAACAATCGCGACAATACTTCCCGTGAACATGGGCCATCCTCTGTGCAAACAAGTGTCTCAATGGTACGTTTGGTATGGCATTAAAAGCAAGCAGACAGAACCGTTCTGATTGTTGTATGCATGTTTTTTTTATGCTTTCCTTAAGAACAACTCACCCCTTGAAGGAATAACCAGTTTGACACTGTCATCGCAACATTATCTGGTGATCACTGCGTTGGGTGCCGATCGCCCTGGAATAGTGAACACCATCACCCGTCATGTCAGTAGTTGCGGCTGTAATATTGAAGACAGTCGCCTGGCGATGCTGGGAGAAGAGTTCACGTTTATCATGCTGCTTTCCGGTTCATGGAATGCCATTACTCTGATTGAATCAACGTTACCGTTGAAAGGTGCCGAGCTGGATCTTTTAATCGTGATGAAGCGCACGACGGCGCGTCCGCGTCCGCCAATGCCAGCATCTGTCTGGGTTCAGGTCGATGTGGCAGACTCCCCGCATTTAATTGAACGCTTCACAGCACTTTTCGACGCGCATCATATGAACATTGCGGAGCTGGTGTCGCGCACGCAACCTGCTGAAAATGAACGGGCTGCGCAGTTGCATATTCAGATAACTGCCCACAGCCCCGCATCTGCGGACGCAGCAAATATTGAGCAAGCGTTCAAAGCCCTATGTACAGAACTCAATGCACAAGGCAGTATTAACGTCGTCAATTATTCCCAACATGATGAACAGGATGGAGTTAAGTAATGAATCCACTGAAAGCCGGTGATATCGCACCGAAATTTAGCTTGCCGGATCAAGACGGAGAACAAGTTAATTTGACCGACTTCCAGGGACAGCGTGTTCTGGTTTATTTCTACCCGAAAGCCATGACCCCCGGCTGTACCGTACAGGCCTGCGGCTTACGCGATAACATGGATGAGTTGAAAAAAGCGGGCGTTGATGTGCTGGGTATCAGCACCGATAAACCCGAAAAACTCTCCCGTTTTGCGGAAAAAGAGCTGCTTAACTTTACGCTCCTGTCTGATGAGGACCACCAGGTGTGCGAACAATTCGGCGTCTGGGGTGAAAAGTCCTTCATGGGCAAAACCTACGATGGTATTCATCGCATCAGCTTCCTGATTGACGCTGATGGCAAAATCGAACATGTCTTTGACGATTTCAAAACCAGCAATCACCACGACGTTGTGCTGAACTGGCTGAAAGAACACGCCTGATTACTTTGCTCCATTCCGTGCTGGCTGCGCTTGCGGCCAGCACATCTCACATCTTCTCACTGCCCTGCAACACTCGTTTCAAATTTTTTCGCTGAAGGTCAGTCTTGCGCGATTTGCCCATCGGGCCAGGCGTGAATCACGGCTTTGATCAGCGTCGCCAATGGAATGGCGAAGAATACGCCCCAGAATCCCCACAAACCACCGAAGATCACTACTGATAAAATAATGACCAGCGGATGCAGGTTAACCGCTTCGGAGAACAACACAGGTACTAACAGGTTGCCGTCCAGCGCCTGAATGATCAGATACACCGCGAAGCAGCTCCAGAATTCCGTGCCAGCACCAAACTGGAATAGCGCCACGCCAACCACCGGAATGGTCACCACAAATGCACCAATGTACGGAATAAGTACCGAGAAGCCGACCAGCACCGCCAGCAGCAGCGAATAGTTCAGCCCGAAGAGTAAGAATCCCAGCCAGGTGGCAATCCCCACCACGATCATCTCCAGCACTTTGCCGCGGATATAGTTGGTGATTTGTTGATTCATCTCCTTCCACACCTGTCCTGCCAGTCCACGGTTACGCGGCAGCACCCGGCGAACGGCGTTCAGCATCTGCTCTTTGTCTTTCAGCAGGAAGAAGACCATCAATGGTACCAGCACCAGATAGACGGCAATGGTCAGCAAACCGACCAGCGAGGCGAGGGAAATTTTCACCACCGAATCGCCCATGGTCAGCATCCGACTGCGCATATTTTCGGCCATTGCATCAATAATGCCAGCATCCATTAACGCCGGATAGCGGCGCGGCAACGTGGCGGCAAAGTCAGAAAGCTTATTGAGCATCCCCGGCATATCGCGGATTAAGTAGATGCCCTGCTGCCAGGCGATAGGCAGTACCACGAACGCCATCAGTAGCAATATACCGACGAAAACCACCAATACAATCGACGTCGCCCAGCGGCGGGAGCAGCCAATAGACTGCAGGCGGACAGTCGGCCATTCCAGCAAATAGGCCAGCACAATAGCCACCAGCAACGGCGCGAGTAGGCCGCTAAAGAAAAAGATAATGCCAAAACCAGCAACCAAAATAACCAGCAAGGCAATCGCTTCCGGGTCGCTAAAACGGCGGCGATACCATTGCATCAACATTTCGAGCATACAGACCTTCCCTGAACCTCAAGAGCGGGATTGCGATCCGCAATTGTATCGAAATGCCACAAAAAAGACTTCGCTTTTTATGACGGATTCAGGAAACTGAAAAGTCATTTGAGTGGGCTAATCTTCGCCGTTACACTCAAAGGCGGCGCGGTGGGAACGATATTTCACAGTATCGGTCAAATGACTATCTCCAGAAATACAGGATAGAGGTTATGTTCAGGCAGTTGAAAAAAAACCTGGTTGCAACCCTCATTGCTGCTATGACCATTGGTCAGGTAGCCCCGGCGTTTGCCGACAGCGCAGACACCTTGCCGGATATGGGAACCTCCGCAGGAAGCACACTTTCCATTGGTCAGGAAATGCAGATGGGCGACTATTATGTCCGCCAGCTACGCGGCAGCGCGCCGTTAATTAATGATCCGCTGTTAACGCAATACATTAATTCGCTAGGAATGCGTCTGGTTTCGCATGCCAATTCGGTTAAGACACCGTTTCATTTCTTTCTGATCAACAACGATGAAATTAACGCCTTTGCTTTCTTTGGCGGCAACGTGGTGCTGCACTCTGCCCTGTTCCGTTATTCCGATAACGAAAGTCAACTGGCTTCAGTTATGGCGCACGAAATCTCCCACGTCACCCAACGTCACCTGGCGCGAGCGATGGAAGATCAGCAGCGCAGCGCGCCGCTGACCTGGGTCGGCGCGTTAGGTTCTATTTTACTTGCGATGGCCAGTCCGCAGGCGGGGATGGCGGCGCTGACCAGTACACTGGCGGGAACGCGCCAGGGGATGATCAGTTTCACCCAGCAAAATGAACAGGAAGCGGACCGCATTGGTATTCAGGTGCTGCAACGCTCGGGATTCGATCCGCAGGCGATGCCGACCTTCCTCGAAAAATTACTCGATCAGGCGCGTTACTCCTCGCGTCCGCCGGAAATTTTATTGACTCACCCGTTGCCGGAAAGTCGTCTGGCAGATGCCCGCAACCGTGCTAATCAGATGCGCCCGATAGTGGTGCAATCGTCAGAAGATTTCTATCTGGCGAAAGTGCGCACACTGGGGATGTATAATTCCGGACGTAACCAGCTCACCAGTGATTTGCTGGATGAATGGGCGAAAGGAAACGTTCGTCAGCAACGAGCGGCGCAATATGGTCGTGCTCTACAGGCGATGGAAGCCAATAAATACGACGAGGCGCGTAAAACGCTGCAACCGTTACTGGCGGCAGAACCTGGCAACGCATGGTATCTCGATCTGGCTACTGATATCGATCTTGGGCAAAACAAAGCCAATGAGGCGATCAATCGTCTGAAAAATGCCCGCGATTTACGCACCAATCCGGTGTTGCAGCTCAACCTGGCGAACGCTTATCTGCAAGGCGGTCAACCACAAGAAGCGGCCAATATTCTGAATCGCTACACCTTTAATAATAAAGATGACAGCAACGGCTGGGATTTGCTGGCACAGGCGGAAGCCGCGCTAAATAACCGCGATCAGGAGCTGGCTGCGCGAGCAGAAGGTTATGCGCTCGCCGGACGACTCGATCAGGCCATTTCGCTGTTGAGTAGCGCCAGTTCGCAGGTGAAATTAGGCAGCCTGCAACAAGCGCGTTACGATGCGCGCATCGACCAGTTGCGCCAGCTGCAGGAACGCTTTAAGCCTTATACCAAGATGTAATTCGCATTAAAGGAAGAACAATGACCAAACAGGTAAAAATCTACCATAACCCACGCTGTTCAAAGAGCCGGGAAACGCTGAACCTGCTGAAAGAAAACGGCGTGGAGCCAGAAGTGGTGCTCTACCTTGAGACACCCGCCGATGCGGCAACGCTGCGTGATTTGCTGAAAATGCTGGGGATGAATAGCGCCCGTGAATTGATGCGCCAGAAAGAGGATCTTTATAAAGAACTGAACCTGGCTGACAGTTCGCTTAGCGAAGAGGCGCTGATTCAGGCAATGGTGGATAATCCGAAGCTAATGGAGCGCCCGATTGTGGTCGCGAATGGCAAAGCGCGGATTGGTCGTCCACCGGAGCAGGTACTGGAAATCGTGGGTTAAGAAGTGCTCCATCGCTAGTTGAAGCACATTGCCGGATGCGACGCTTGCCGCGTCTTATCCGGCCGACGAATACTATGGGTGCATATCCGACAATAAACGTCTTGTCTACAGTTTCAGAATTTCTTTCACAAACGGAATGGTCAGCTTACGTTGCGCGGTAATCGACGCACGATCCAACTGATCCAACGTCATAAATAACGTGCGCATCTCTCTGTCGAGCCGCTTCAGCAAGAAACGCCCCACATCTTCCGGCAGTTCAAAACCACGCAAACGCGCGCGTAACTGTAGCGCCTGCAACTTATCTTCATCAGAAAGTGGCTGCAATTTGTAGATCTGCCCCCAGTCGAGACGCGACGCGAGATCCGGTAATCCAAGATTCAACTGCCGCGGTGGACGATCGCCGGTGATTAACAACCGTGTTTTGCCCGATTCCAGAATTCGATTGTAGAGATCGAAAATCGCCATCTCCCACAACTCATCGCCTGCAATACACTCAATGTTGTCGATACAGACCAGCGACAAATGCTCCATACCGTCGAGCACTTCCGGAACAAACCAGGTGCGTTTATCCAGCGGGACATAGCCCACCGCATCGCCACGCTGCGACAATTCCGCGCAAGCCGCGTGCAGCAGATGGCTGCGCCCCGCGCCTTCGCGTGCCCAGAGATAGATGTAACCGCTATGTTCCTGACGCAGCACGTTTTGCAGCGCGGCCAGTAAAGAGGAGTTATCCCCCGGCCAGAAACTTGCAAAGGTTTCGTCGTCAGGAAGATAAAGTGGCAAAGAGAGCTGTGCCGGTGTGTTCAGAGATACCTCAACCAGGATTTCACAAAATCGCGAGAAGTTTACCACAGAATCCCATGATGTTTGAACCGGGCAGCAACACTGCCCGGTCGGTACATTATTTGTCTGTTATATCCGCGTCTTCTGCGTCCAGCACCACTTCTTCAGGGCGCAGCATACTAATCAGTTTGAAGATCAAACTTAAGCCGATACCGACGATGGTCGCCAGCGCCATACCTTTCAGCTCCGCCGCGCCAATGTTTACCTTCGCGCCACTGACGCCGATGATCAAAATAACGGAAGTCAGGATCAGGTTCTGTGCTTTGTTGTAATCCACTTTCGATTCGATCAACACACGAATACCGGAAGCACCGATGACACCGTAAAGCAGCAGCGAAACGCCGCCCATCACCGGCAATGGAATCATCTGGATAGCTGCAGCCAGTTTACCGACGCAGGAAAGCAGGATAGCGAAAATCGCCGCACCGCCGATAACCCAGGTACTGTAAACACGGGTGATCGCCATCACGCCAATGTTTTCTCCGTAAGTGGTGTTTGGCGTGGAGCCAAAGAAGCCGGAGATCACGGTCGACAAGCCATTAGCAAACATCGAACGGTGCAGACCTGGATCGCGCAGCAGATCTTTTTTGACGATATTAGCCGTTACGACCAGGTGCCCTACGTGTTCGGCAATAACCACTAACGCCGCTGGTAGAATAGTCAGAATGGCAAACCACTCGAAGCGCGGCGTATAGAGGGTCGGCAGCGCAAACCAGTGAGCATTAATAATCGGCGTGGTATCGACAATTCCCATTGCGAAAGAGAGCGCGTACCCCACCAGCACGCCAATTAAAATCGGGATAATTGCCAGGAAACCACGAAACAGCACGGAACCTAAAACCGTGACCGCCAGGGTGGTAATAGAGATGATGATGGTTTTGGAGTCTGGCGTTTGCCCTTCAGCCGGGAGTAAACCCGCCATACCGGCAGCTACGCCCGCCAGCTCCAGACCGATGACGGCAACGATTGCGCCCATTGCCGCAGGTGGAAACAGCACGTCCAGCCAGCCGGTCCCCGCTTTCTTCACGATAAAAGAAACCAGGCAGAACAGCACGCCGCACATAATAAAGCCGCCCAGCGCAACTTCATACCCCAACGGCAACAGTAACAATACCGGTGAAATAAAGGCAAAGCTGGAACCAAGATAAGCCGGAATTTTCCCTTTACAGATGAAGAGATACAGCAGTGTTCCTATACCGTTAAATAACAGTACAGTCGCCGGGTTAATATGAAATAAGACGGGCACCAGGACGGTTGCACCAAACATGGCGAACAAATGTTGCAAACTAAGCGGGATTGTCTGTAAAAGTGGCGGTCTTTCACTCACCCCGATAGCACGGCGCGTCATAGTATTATCCTCTGTATTATGTGTTATAGGCGCTTTACTCAAAAAAAAGCCGACTCTTAAAGTCGGCTTTAATTATTTTTATTCTTTATTTCGTACCAAAGATTTTGTCACCGGCATCGCCGAGGCCCGGAATAATGTATCCGTGCTCGTTCAGTCCCTGGTCAATCGATGCAGTATACAGTTCGACGTCCGGGTGCGCTTTTTCCAGCGCAGCGATACCTTCTGGCGCAGCGACCAGCACCAGAACTTTGATGCTGCTGCAGCCCGCTTTTTTCAGCAGGTCGATGGTCGCGATAACGGAACCACCGGTTGCCAGCATTGGGTCAACGATCAGCGCCATACGCTCATCGATGTTAGAAACCAGTTTCTGGAAGTACGGTACCGGCTCCAGCGTTTCTTCATTACGGTACATACCGACGACACTGATGCGCGCACTCGGAACGTTTTCCAGCACACCGTCCATCATCCCAAGACCCGCACGCAGAATTGGCACAACGGTAATTTTCTTACCTTTGATCTGGTCGATTTCTACCGGGCCGTTCCAGCCTTCGATAGTGACTTTTTCCGTTTCGAGGTCGGCGGTCGCTTCGTAAGTCAGCAGGCTACCCACTTCGGAAGCGAGTTCGCGAAAGCGCTTGGTGCTGATATCTTGCTCACGCATCAGTCCCAGCTTGTGTTTGACGAGTGGGTGTTTGACTTCCACGATCTTCATACTCTTTCTCCTTTGAGGGGCAGCCACAAAAAAAATCGACGGATTATACCTCCTTTCTTCAAGGCGGCAATATTATTTTCGTTGACTTTAGTCAAAATGATAACGGTTTGAGATAAAGTTATTTTATATTCAAATGGTTATGGAAGAAGATTATTCCATCCGAAAACGATCCTTTGCCCTAGTACAAGTATTCTTTCGCCGCGCGCCTGGGGAAAAGACGTGCAAAAAGGTTGTGTAAAGCAGTCTCGCAAACGTTTGCTTTCCCTGTTAGAATTGCGCCGAATTTTATTTTTCTACCGCAAGTAACGCGTGGGGACCCAAGCAGTGACCGATAAAACCTCTCTTAGCTACAAAGATGCCGGTGTTGATATTGACGCGGGTAATGCTCTGGTTGGAAGAATCAAAGGCGTAGTGAAGAAAACGCGTCGTCCGGAAGTGATGGGCGGTCTGGGCGGCTTCGGTGCACTGTGTGCATTGCCGCAAAAATATCGTGAACCTGTGCTGGTTTCCGGCACTGACGGCGTAGGTACCAAGCTGCGTCTGGCGATGGACTTAAAACGTCACGACACCATTGGTATTGATCTGGTCGCCATGTGCGTTAATGACCTGGTGGTGCAAGGTGCGGAACCGCTGTTTTTCCTCGACTATTACGCAACCGGAAAACTGGATGTTGATACCGCTTCAGCGGTGATCAGCGGCATCGCGGAAGGTTGTCTGCAATCGGGCTGTTCACTGGTGGGTGGCGAAACGGCAGAAATGCCGGGGATGTATCACGGTGAAGATTACGATGTCGCTGGTTTCTGCGTTGGCGTGGTAGAAAAATCAGAAATCATCGACGGATCTAAAGTCAGCGACGGCGATGTGCTGATTGCACTCGGCTCTAGCGGCCCGCACTCGAATGGCTATTCGCTGGTGCGCAAAATTCTTGAAGTCAGCGGTTGTGATCCGCAAACCACCGAACTTGATGGTAAGCCATTAGCCGATCATCTGCTGGCACCGACCCGCATTTACGTGAAGTCAGTGCTGGAGTTGATTGAAAAGGTCGATGTGCATGCCATTGCGCACCTGACCGGCGGCGGCTTCTGGGAAAACATTCCGCGCGTATTGCCAGATAATACCCAGGCAGTGATTGATGAATCTTCCTGGCAGTGGCCGGAAGTGTTCAACTGGCTGCAAACGGCAGGTAATGTTGAGCGCCATGAAATGTATCGCACCTTCAACTGCGGCGTCGGTATGATTATTGCCCTGCCTGCTCCGGAAGTGGACAAAGCTCTCGCCCTGCTCAATGCCAACGGTGAAAACGCGTGGAAAATCGGTATCATCAAAGCCTCTGATTCCGAACAACGCGTGGTTATCGAATAATGAATATTGTGGTGCTTATTTCCGGCAACGGAAGTAATTTGCAGGCAATTATTGACGCCTGCAAAACCAACAAAATTAAAGGCACCGTACGGGCAGTTTTCAGCAATAAGGCCGACGCGTTCGGCCTTGAACGCGCCCGCCAGGCGGGTATTGCAACGCATACGCTCATCACCAGCGCGTTTGACAGTCGTGAAGCCTATGACCGGGAGTTGATTCATGAAATCGACATGTACGCACCCGATGTGGTCGTGCTGGCTGGTTTTATGCGCATTCTCAGCCCGGCGTTTGTCTCCCACTATGCCGGGCGTTTGCTGAACATTCACCCTTCTCTGCTGCCGAAATATCCCGGATTACACACCCATCGTCAGGCGCTGGAAAATGGCGATGAGGAGCACGGTACATCGGTGCATTTCGTCACCGATGAACTGGACGGTGGCCCGGTTATTTTACAGGCGAAAGTCCCGGTATTTGCTGGTGATACGGAAGATGACATCACCGCCCGCGTGCAAACCCAGGAACACGCTATTTATCCACTGGTGATTAGCTGGTTTGCCGATGGTCGTCTGAAAATGCACGAAAACGCCGCGTGGCTGGATGGTCAACGTCTGCCGCCGCAGGGCTACGCTGCCGACGAGTAATGCCCCCGTAGTTAAAGCGCCAGCTCTGCCGCTGGCGTTTTTCAATTCACCTGTAAATCGCAAGCTCCAGCAGTTTTTTTCCCCCTTTTCTGGCATAGTTGGACATCTGCCAATATTGCTCGCCATAATATCCAGGCAGTGTCCCGTGAATAAAACGGAGTAAAAGTGGTAATGGGTCAGGAAAAGCTATACATCGAAAAAGAGCTCAGTTGGTTATCGTTCAATGAACGCGTGCTTCAGGAAGCGGCGGACAAATCTAACCCGCTGATTGAAAGGATGCGTTTCCTGGGGATCTATTCCAATAACCTTGATGAGTTCTATAAAGTCCGCTTCGCTGAACTGAAGCGACGCATCATTATTAGCGAAGAACAAGGTTCCAACTCTCATTCCCGCCATTTACTGGGCAAAATTCAGTCCCGGGTGCTGAAAGCCGATCAGGAATTCGACGGCCTCTACAACGAGCTGTTGCTGGAGATGGCGCGCAACCAGATCTTCCTGATTAATGAACGCCAGCTCTCCGTCAATCAACAAAACTGGCTGCGTCATTATTTTAAGCAGTATCTGCGTCAGCACATTACGCCGATTTTAATCAATCCTGACACTGACTTAGTGCAGTTCCTGAAAGATGATTACACCTATCTGGCGGTGGAAATTATCCGTGGCGATACCATCCGTTACGCGCTGCTGGAGATCCCATCAGATAAAGTGCCGCGCTTTGTGAATTTACCGCCAGAAGCGCCACGTCGACGCAAGCCGATGATTCTTCTGGATAACATTCTGCGTTACTGCCTCGATGATATTTTCAAAGGCTTCTTTGATTATGACGCGCTGAATGCCTATTCAATGAAGATGACCCGCGATGCCGAATACGATTTAGTGCATGAGATGGAAGCCAGCCTGATGGAGTTGATGTCTTCCAGTCTCAAGCAGCGTTTAACTGCTGAGCCGGTGCGTTTTGTTTATCAGCGCGATATGCCCAATGCGCTGGTTGAAGTGTTACGCGAAAAACTGACTATTTCCCGCTACGACTCCATCGTCCCCGGTGGTCGTTATCATAATTTTAAAGACTTTATTAATTTCCCCAATGTCGGCAAAGCCAATCTGGTGAACAAACCACTGCCGCGTTTACGCCACATTTGGTTTGATAAAGCCCAGTTCCGCAATGGTTTTGATGCTATTCGCGAACGCGATGTGTTGCTCTATTATCCTTATCATACCTTTGAGCATGTACTGGAACTGCTGCGTCAGGCTTCGTTCGACCCGAGCGTACTGGCGATTAAAATTAACATTTACCGCGTGGCGAAAGATTCACGCATCATCGACTCGATGATCCACGCCGCACACAACGGTAAGAAAGTCACCGTGGTGGTTGAGTTACAGGCGCGTTTCGACGAAGAAGCCAACATTCACTGGGCGAAGCGCCTGACCGAAGCAGGCGTGCACGTTATCTTCTCTGCGCCGGGGCTGAAAATTCACGCCAAACTGTTCCTGATTTCACGTAAAGAAAACGGTGAAGTGGTGCGTTACGCACACATCGGGACCGGGAACTTTAACGAAAAAACCGCGCGTCTTTATACTGACTATTCGTTGCTGACCGCCGATGCGCGCATAACCAACGAAGTACGGCGGGTGTTCAACTTTATTGAAAACCCATACCGTCCGGTGACATTTGATTATTTAATGGTGTCGCCGCAAAACTCCCGCCGCCTGTTGTATGAAATGGTGGACCGCGAAATCGCCAACGCGCAGCAAGGGCTGCCCAGCGGTATCACCCTGAAGCTAAATAACCTTGTCGATAAAGGCCTGGTTGATCGTCTGTATGCGGCCTCCAGCTCCGGCGTACCGGTTAATCTGCTGGTTCGCGGCATGTGTTCGCTGATCCCCAATCTGGAAGGCATTAGCGACAACATTCGTGCCATCAGTATTGTTGACCGTTACCTTGAACATGACCGGGTTTATATTTTTGAAAATGGCGGCGATAAAAAGGTCTACCTTTCTTCCGCCGACTGGATGACGCGCAATATTGATTATCGTATTGAAGTGGCGACACCGCTGCTCGATCCGCGCCTGAAGCAGCGGGTGCTGGACATCATCGACATATTGTTCAGCGATACGGTCAAAGCACGTTATATCGATAAAGAACTCAGTAATCGCTACGTTCCCCGCGGCAATCGCCGTAAAGTACGGGCGCAGTTGGCGATTTACGACTACATCAAATCACTCGAACAACCTGAATAACCCTATGCCAATACACGATAAATCCCCTCGTCCGCAGGAGTTTGCTGCGGTCGATCTTGGTTCAAACAGTTTTCACATGGTCATAGCCCGTGTGGTAGATGGTGCCATGCAGATTATTGGCCGCCTGAAACAGCGAGTGCATCTGGCGGACGGCCTGGGGCCAGATAATATGTTGAGTGAAGAGGCAATGACGCGCGGTTTAAACTGTCTGTCGCTGTTTGCCGAACGGCTGCAAGGGTTTTCTCCTGCCAGCGTCTGTATAGTTGGCACCCATACACTGCGTCAGGCGCTGAACGCCACTGACTTTCTGAAACGCGCGGAAAAGGTCATTCCCTACCCGATTGAAATTATTTCCGGTAATGAAGAAGCCCGTCTGATTTTTATGGGCGTGGAACATACCCAACCGGAGAAAGGTCGCAAACTGGTTATTGATATTGGCGGCGGTTCTACAGAACTGGTGATTGGGGAAAATTTCGAACCGATTCTCGTTGAAAGCCGCCGGATGGGTTGTGTCAGCTTTGCCCAGCTTTATTTCCCTGGCGGGGTCATCAATAAAGAGAATTTTCAGCGCGCTCGCATGGCGGCAGCACAAAAACTGGAAACTTTAACCTGGCAATTCCGTATTCAGGGCTGGAACGTGGCAATGGGCGCTTCCGGTACCATAAAAGCCGCCCATGAAGTGTTAATGGAAATGGGCGAGAAAGACGGGATAATTACCCCGGAACGTCTGGAAAAACTGGTAAAAGAAGTTTTACGGCACCGTAATTTCGCATCGCTGAGCTTACCAGGTCTTTCCGAAGAGCGGAAAACAGTCTTCGTTCCTGGACTGGCGATTTTATGCGGTGTGTTTGATGCTTTAGCCATCCGTGAACTGCGCCTTTCTGACGGGGCGTTACGCGAAGGCGTACTGTATGAAATGGAAGGACGTTTCCGTCATCAGGATGTGCGTAGTCGCACCGCCAGCAGCCTCGCCAACCAGTATCACATCGACAGTGAACAGGCCCGACGGGTGCTGGATACCACTATGCAAATGTACGAACAGTGGCGGGAACAGCAACCGAAGCTGGCGCATCCGCAACTGGAGGCGCTACTGCGATGGGCCGCCATGCTGCATGAGGTCGGGTTGAATATCAACCACAGCGGTTTGCATCGCCACTCCGCTTATATTCTGCAAAACAGCGACTTGCCGGGTTTTAATCAGGAACAGCAGTTGATGATGGCGACGCTGGTGCGCTATCACCGTAAAGCGATTAAGCTCGACGATCTGCCGCGCTTTACCTTGTTTAAGAAGAAACAGTTCCTGCCACTGATTCAGCTATTGCGCCTTGGCGTATTACTCAATAATCAACGTCAGGCAACCACCACACCGCCAACATTGACGCTGATTACCGATGACAGTCACTGGACACTGCGTTTTCCGCATGACTGGTTTAGTCAGAATGCGCTGGTACTGCTTGATCTGGAAAAGGAGCAAGAATACTGGGAAGGCGTGGCTGGCTGGCGGTTGAAAATTGAAGAAGAAAGTACACCAGAAATCGCCGCTTAATGCTTTGCGGGCCGACGAGAAATGTCGGCCCGCATTATTCAGGCACTTTCGCGAATGGGTTCGATTTCATTCAGCGTATCAATTAACGGTTGCGGCTTACCAATAAGATAACCCTGCATATAATCGATCCCCAAAGAGAGCACCACCTCGCGGATCTCTTCGTTTTCAACGTACTCTGCCACTACCCGCATTTTCTTCATTCGCGCCAGGTGGCAAATCGACGCCACTATCTGATAATCCAGACTATTTGACACAATATTGCGGATAAAACTGCCGTCAATTTTAAGCAAATCGGCATTCACATTTTTAAGCCGCGCATAGCTGGCATAGCCGGTGCCGAAATCATCAATCGCAATCTGGCAGCCTAATTCCTGAAGATGCTGCAAGGTGATTTGCGCCTGCTTAACATTGGTCAGAGCATTACTTTCGGTGACTTCAAAAATAAGTTGCCACGCTTCAATTTGATATTTAGCCAGCAGCTGACTGACTTCAACGGGAAAACGAGCCTGACATACCGAGGTTGGCGACAGATTAATCGCAAAACGGTGAGCGGGCATCTTCGCTCTGTTTTCAGCCATAAATTGCAGCGTATGCTCAATGACCCACATGTCGATACTCGACGATAAACCAAATTCGTGCGCGACCGGCAAGAAGCTGTCGGGGCTGATCAGTTCATCATTCTCACCTTTCATGCGCAGAAGAATTTCATGGTAGACATCGCCACGCATACCGGTAATCGGCTGGGCCATCAGGAAAAAATGGTTGTGTTCCAGCGCCTGCTGTAGCCGATTCATCATCACGACTTTATCTTTCAATTCGCGTTGCAAATACATTGCCCCGCGACGCTGCATATTTTCCGGGGCGTTCGTCACGATGGAAAGTTCGGCGACCGTATTTAGCTCTCCCAGCAGCAGGTAGATATGATTCACTGGCGAGCGCACATAGCAGTAACTGACGCCAATCTGCGGTTGCATCGGCATTCCATCCCAAAAGAAACGAAATTGCTTGAGATGGCTATCCAGTGCGGTAATGCGCTCCTGGTGCGATTCTGTATTCAGTCGCAGCGCGAGATCGTTACCCGAAAGCTGATAAACATCCTCACCCGGTTCCAGCAAGGGTGACAGCCAGTGAGAAAGTTTTTGCTTGTATTGAATCCGTAGCATGATGCCATAGTTCTTAACCAGCATTTCCATGCCAGGGATGCGTAAATAACAAAGCGCAGACCAGGGGGCATCACGCAACGCGCGATTCAGGGCGCGAACATTTGGCAGATGAACCACCGGGTCCACATACGCAAGCCGCTGAATGCGTCTGACTACCGCTCGCTGACGGGTTGCCAGTACAGCCATATAATTGACAATAAAAGAGAATACCAGATAACTGGAGGAGGTTATGGTCAGCTGCGTGGTATAGCCAGGATAAATGGGAATGTAATTTTGATAGCTGTGGATGCTGATCATCAACACGACCGCCCAGAGCAGCGAAATCAGCTTATAACCATAGCGCATCGCTCCCCACATCATCAGGGGCAGCAATAATGACAAGGTATAGTTGGTGCTAAAAATTGTGCTTTTTTCATTTAACGGCATGCATAACAGCAGCAGTAAAGCACCTAATGCCAGTAACCAGAGTGCGAACTCTTTTTTGGTGACTTTGACATCAACCTGCTGTTTTAATTGCGAATAATAACTACGTAAATAAAACGGATTTCGCACTACACGAATGATGAAGTAGCACAGCGGGACACCAATCAGATTACCCACCAGCAAGGCCTGATAATTGATTAAGGTCCCGAGGTTAAAGGGCATGACGCCGACCAGATTTTCTCTGCTCGCCAGTAATCCAACAAACGCAGCAAACTGGAAAAGTATCAGAAACAGCGTTGCAGGAAACACAATCTGCCAGAATAGTCGCTGGGAAATTAAACGGCTATCACCATGTGAAACGTTGTTACGCCGGGGAGTAAAAACCCTGTAACCGCCCCAACAGAGAATGATAATGATAATAAAATTAGCCGTTAATGAGAGCGTTTCGTAAAAACCCAGCTCTGCATATTTGCGGACAAAAATCCCTAAGGCGATCCCTGGCAATGCCGCCCAGCTGAAAAACATCATCATGCTGATCATCAGTGCCAGTGGCAGATAAAAGAGAAAAACTTCACCGGAAGAAATATGCGCGAAAGTATTAATGTGGGCGAAAATGGGCAAGATTAAAGAAGGCAGGAACAGCGGAAGCCCCCACCATTTATCACGTATTTTTATATAAGTTGCATTCAGTTTCATAGATGCTCAGCAGAATCCCCCACATCCTGAAGGAGGTGTATTCAGACAGGCATCCCACCTGACTTCGAATGATGATTATTCATCACTATAGAGAGCAATGATTCTAAGTGTCATATGAAAGTTCCAATTGATATATATCAAACAAAATAACCCTGATTAATGAATTATTACGTTTATCATGTTAACTCATCATTATTACATAATCATTGTAAATAATTAAATTAACTTCCATAACATTAAAATATGTATCCACTGACGCTTTTTTACATAACGAAGAATTGACCATTTTGTCCTGTTGTGCCTTAATGTAAGTACCGTCCACGGCGTGGGACATACTTCAAGGAACCTTTTGTGAGTCAGGCAACCAGTATGCGAAAACGACACCGATTTAACAGTCGCATGACCCGTATCGTACTGCTCATCAGCTTTATCTTCTTCTTTGGCCGTTTTATCTACTCGTCCGTCGGTGCCTGGCAGCACCATCAGAGCAAAAAAGAAGCTCAGCAATCCACACTCTCCGTCGAATCACCAGTACAACGTTAGCGGTTACCTTCTCCACTCTCACAGAACATAACGGCACCTCGCTGTCGGATGCTTTTGCTCTTTGGGATTATCAAAGCGGCAGATATTTTTTCATCTTAAATTTTACGTTTTTGTCCTGACTGATGTTTATCCTGTTCGACTGCGAAATAAATACATCATTAATACATATGTTGTGATGATGTATTTTTATAAATTATTTCCCGCATGAATTTTAATAAATTTAATCTATTCCTTTATACGCAATACATTTACTTTCCTCTTTTGATGATCTTAAATGTCTTATTTTTCGTAATGTGTATAACAAGGAATAGTGATGAAATTTAAAAAATGTCTTCTGCCTGTGGCAATGTTAGCGTCATTCACTCTGGCAGGATGCCAGTCAAATGCTGATGATCATGCCGCCGATGTTTATCAAACCGATCAACTGAATACCAAACAAGAAACTAAAACCGTTAATATTATTTCCATTCTTCCCGCAAAAGTTGCCGTAGACAACGCCCAAAATAAACGGAACGCACAAGCCTTCGGCGCGCTTATTGGCGCTGTCGCTGGCGGTGTTATCGGCCACAACGTCGGGTCTGGCAGCAATTCCGGAACGACGGCAGGTGCAGTTGGCGGCGGAGCTGTAGGCGCGGCAGCGGGTTCTATGGTGAATGATAAAACCTTAGTGGAAGGTGTTTCTTTAACATATAAGGAAGGCACCAAAGTGTATACCTCCACCCAGGTGGGTAAAGAGTGCCAGTTTACGACAGGTTTAGCCGTTGTTATTACCACGACGTATAACGAAACACGTATTCAGCCAAATACCAAATGTCCTGAAAAGAGCTAATAATCAGGAGGAGTCATGAAGAAAGTTTTTCTTTGCGCCATCTTAGCCTCCTTAAGCTATCCGGCTATCGCCTCATCATTGCAGGATCAACTCTCGGCTGTCGCAGAAGCGGAACAGCAAGGTAAAAATGAAGAGCAAAGGCAGCATGACGAATGGGTCGCGGAGCGCAACAGGGAAATCCAGCAAGAGAAGCAACGTCGCGCAAACGCCCAGGCCGCGGCTAATAAAAGAGCGGCAACGGCAGCGGCGAATAAGAAAGCTCGTCAGGATAAACTGGACGCCGAAGCCACTGCGGACAAAAAACGCGATCAAAGTTATGAAGATGAGCTACGCAGCTTAGAGATTCAGAAACAAAAACTGGCGCTGGCGAAAGAAGAAGCCCGCGTTAAGCGAGAAAACGAATTTATCGATCAGGAACTGAAGCACAAAGCTGCGCAAACCGATGTGGTGCAATCTGAAGCTGACGCAAACAGGAATATGACTGAAGGCGGTCGCGATCTGATGAAAAGCGTGGGCAAAGCAGAAGAGAATAAATCAGATAGCTGGTTTAACTAAACGATGTTAGTAACTTCAAACCTATAATTCTTTAGGATAAAAAACCCTCTGTAGTAACAGAGGGTTTTGTTCATTCATAGTGCAGGGTCAAATCATTCCCACTCAATAGTTGCTGGTGGCTTGCCGCTGATGTCATACACCACGCGGGAAATACCATTCACTTCATTGATAATGCGGTTGGAAACGCGACCGAGGAAATCGTACGGCAGATGTGCCCAGTGTGCGGTCATAAAGTCGATGGTTTCGACAGCACGCAGAGAGACAACCCAGTCATACTTACGACCATCGCCCATTACGCCAACGGAACGTACTGGCAGGAAGACGGTGAATGCCTGGCTGACTTTGTCGTACAGGTCCGCTTTACGCAGTTCTTCAATGAAGATGGCGTCAGCACGGCGCAGCAGGTCACAATACTCTTTCTTCACTTCTCCCAGAACACGAACGCCAAGGCCTGGTCCCGGGAACGGGTGACGGTACAACATGTCATACGGTAGGCCCAGCTCCAGACCAATCTTACGCACTTCGTCTTTGAACAGCTCTTTCAGCGGTTCAACCAAGCCCATCTTCATCTCTTTCGGCAGGCCACCCACGTTGTGGTGAGATTTGATGACGTGTGCTTTACCGGTTGCAGAAGCAGCAGATTCGATAACGTCAGGGTAGATAGTGCCCTGCGCCAGCCACTTCACGTCTTCCAGTTTCAGCGCTTCTTCATCGAATACTTCAACGAAAACGCGCCCGATGATTTTACGTTTTGCTTCCGGATCATTTTCGCCAGCCAGCGCTGACAAGAAGCGATCTTCTGCCGGTACGTGAACAATATTCAGACCAAAGTGATCGCCAAACATATCCAGAACCTGCTCTGCTTCGTTGAGACGCAGCAGGCCGTTGTCGACGAATACGCAAGTCAGGTTTTTACCGATAGCGCGGTGCAGCAGCATTGCAGTCACGGAGGAATCCACGCCACCAGAGAGGCCGAGGATCACTTTATCGTCGCCTACCTGCTCGCGGATACGGGCTACAGCATCGTCGATAATTTTCGCTGGCGTCCACAGGGCTTCACACTGGCAGATATCACGCACAAAACGCTCCAGCATGCGCATACCCTGGCGGGTGTGAGTCACTTCCGGGTGGAACTGTACGCCATAGAAGCGTTTTTCTTCGTTAGCCATAATGGCAAACGGGCAGCTTTCGGTGCTGGCTACGGTGACGAAGTCGGACGGGATAGCGGTAACTTTATCGCCGTGGCTCATCCAGACATCGAGCAGAGGTTTACCGTCTGCGGTCAGCGCATCTTCGATACCGCGAACCAGTGCGCTGTCGTTTACGACTTCAACCTGCGCGTAGCCAAATTCACGTTCGTTAGAGGCTTCAACGTGACCGCCCAACTGCATCGCCATGGTCTGCATGCCATAGCAAACGCCGAATACCGGTACGCCTGCTTCAAAAACATACTGCGGCGCACGCGGGCTGTTTTCTTCAGTGGTACTTTCCGGGCCGCCGGAAAGAATAATGCCGCTTGGGTTGAAGTCACGAATTTGTGCTTCTGTCACATCCCACGCCCACAGTTCGCAGTAAACACCCAGTTCACGCACGCGGCGCGCAACCAGTTGAGTGTACTGAGAACCGAAGTCCAGAATGAGGATGCGATGCTTATGAATGTTTTCCGTCATTGACGCTTATTCCGAGGCAAGTGAAACAGATAATATAAATCGCCCGACATGAAGTCGGGCGAAGAGAATCAGGAGCCCAGACGGTAGTTCGGGGACTCTTTAGTAATGGTCACGTCGTGAACGTGGCTTTCCTGAATGCCCGCACCGCTGATACGTACAAACTCCGCTTTAGTACGCAGTTCGTCGATAGTACCACAGCCGGTCAGGCCCATACAGGAGCGCAGGCCGCCCATCTGCTGGTGAATGATCTCTTTCAGGCGACCTTTATAGGCCACGCGACCTTCGATACCTTCCGGCACCAGTTTGTCGGCAGCGTTGTCACTCTGGAAGTAACGGTCAGAAGAACCTTTGGACATCGCGCCCAGGGAACCCATACCACGGTAAGATTTGTAAGAACGGCCCTGGTAGAGTTCAATTTCACCCGGAGATTCTTCAGTACCTGCCAGCATGGAACCCACCATTACCGCGCTTGCGCCAGCGGCGATAGCTTTGGCGATGTCGCCAGAGAAACGGATACCGCCGTCAGCAATAACAGGAATACCGGTGCCTTCCAGGGCTTCTACTGCATCAGCAACGGCAGTGATCTGCGGAACACCGACGCCAGTCACGATACGAGTCGTACAGATAGAGCCTGGGCCGATACCCACTTTAACCGCGCTGCAACCTGCTTCTGCCAGAGCGCGGGCGCCCGCAGCTGTTGCCACATTACCGCCGATGATTTGCAGATCCGGATATTTAGCACGAGTTTCACGGATACGCTGCAGAACGCCTTCAGAGTGACCGTGAGAGGAGTCGATCAGCAGAACGTCAACGCCTGCGGCAACCAGCGCGTCGACACGCTCTTCGTTACCAGCGCCAGCGCCAACCGCTGCACCAACACGCAGACGGCCTTGCTCGTCTTTACAGGCGTTCGGTTTACGTTCCGCTTTCTGGAAGTCTTTCACAGTGATCATGCCGATCAGGTGGAATTCGTCATCAACCACCAGCGCCTTTTCAACGCGTTTTTCGTGCATTTTTGCCAGCACCACTTCACGGGCTTCGCCTTCACGCACGGTTACCAGACGCTCTTTCGGCGTCATGTAAACGCTAACCGGTTGATTCAGATCGGTCACAAAACGCACGTCACGACCGGTGATGATGCCGACCAGTTCGTTTTCTTCGGTAACCACCGGGTAACCCGCAAAGCCGTTACGTTCGGTCAGTTCTTTCACTTCACGCAGGGTGGTTGTCGGCAGCACGGTCTGCGGATCAGTTACCACGCCAGATTCGTGTTTTTTCACACGGCGAACTTCTTCTGCCTGGCGTTCAATGGACATGTTTTTGTGGATAAAGCCGATACCGCCTTCCTGAGCCAGAGCAATAGCCAGGCGCGCTTCCGTTACGGTATCCATTGCTGCGGAAAGCATAGGGATATTCAGACGAATAGTTTTCGTCAGCTGGGTGCTGAGGTCAGCAGTATTCGGCAGAACGGTAGAATGTGCAGGAACGAGGAGAACGTCGTCAAACGTCAGAGCTTCTTTAGCGATACGTAGCATGGGCAATATCTCGACCAGAGTGGTTAATAAATATTGCCGCGGCATTATACAGAGCGTAACCGATTGCATCTACCCCTTTTTGCAAAAAATGCTTGCTATCCCCGGAGGGCGGGTTACTATCGACTGAATAACCTGCTGATTTAGAATTTGATCTCGCTCACATGTTACCTTCTCAATCCCCTGCAATTTTTACCGTTAGCCGCCTGAATCAAACGGTTCGTCTGCTGCTTGAGCATGAGATGGGGCAGGTGTGGATCAGCGGCGAAATCTCTAATTTCACACAACCGGCTTCCGGTCACTGGTACTTTACGCTTAAAGACGATAACGCCCAGGTGCGCTGCGCGATGTTCCGCAACAGCAATCGCCGGGTCACCTTCCGCCCGCAGCATGGGCAACAGGTTTTAGTTCGCGCCAACATTACGCTGTATGAACCGCGCGGCGATTATCAAATTATTGTCGAAAGTATGCAGCCCGCCGGTGAAGGTTTACTGCAACAGAAGTACGAACAGCTTAAAGCGAAGTTGCAGGCTGAAGGTTTGTTCGATCAGCAACTTAAAAAACCACTCCCCTCCCCTGCACACTGCGTTGGGGTGATTACCTCAAAAACAGGTGCCGCACTGCACGATATTTTGCATGTGTTGAAACGCCGCGATCCGTCTCTGCCAGTGATAATCTATCCCACTGCCGTTCAGGGCGATGACGCACCAGGGCAAATCGTTCGCGCCATTGAGCTGGCGAATCTTCGCAACGAGTGCGACGTATTAATCGTCGGGCGTGGCGGTGGCTCGCTGGAAGATTTATGGAGTTTTAATGATGAGCGTGTGGCGCGGGCGATTTTTGCCAGTCGCATTCCGATAGTCAGCGCCGTCGGGCATGAAACCGATGTGACAATTGCTGACTTTGTTGCTGATCTACGTGCGCCAACGCCGTCAGCCGCCGCTGAAGTGGTGAGCCGAAATCAGCAAGAATTGCTACGTCAGGTGCAATCGACCCATCAACGGCTGGAAATGGCGATGGATTATTATCTCGCCAACCGCACGCGTCGTTTTACGCAGATTCATCATCGCTTGCAGCAACAGCATCCGCAGCTCCGGCTGGCACGTCAGCAAACTATGCTCGAACGTCTGCAAAAGCGGATGAGCTTTGCGCTGGAAAATCAGCTTAAGCGTGCCGGGCAACAGCAGCAGCGATTAACACAGAGGCTAAACCAGCAAAATCCGCAGCCGCGTATTCACCGCGCACAGACGCGAATTCAACAACTGGAATATCGTTTAGCAGAAACCCTGCGCGCACAGCTTAGCGCCACGCGTGAACGTTTCGGTAATGCAGTAACACACCTCGAAGCCGTAAGCCCACTGTCAACGCTGGCGCGCGGTTATAGCGTCACCAGCGCCGCTGATGGCGCGGTGTTAAAACAGGTTAAGCAAGTGAAAGTGGGTGAGACACTGACCACACGACTGGGAGATGGTGTGGTGATTAGTGAAGTCAGCGCCGTAACAAAAACCCGCAAATCACGTAAAAAAACGTCTAATCCGTAGACCGGATAAGAGGCGCCAGCATCGCATCCGGCAATAACTCCCAGGCCACGCCAGATCCGCCATGCTGGTTACTGGAAGCAGGTCACCAGACCCGGTTTATTTATTAGCGTGATACTACAATCCTGTGCTCCGGTACCTTCGTCCATCCCACATTGTTGAGAGGACAAATAAGGAAAACTGGGTGAAGACGGCCATCCCAGTGAATTAAAAACAGTATGCAACAACTCTAATTCATTGTATGTCGGTGCATTTTCTATGCTGCCACACTGCCTTGCGATATCCCATTTACTGGCATCAATGATATGTGCAGAAGCCCAGTTTTCGTAGTTAATAATCGGTGAGGATACGGGATTAGCCCCGGACGGCAATTCTGTCGTTAACAACGGTCGATGTAGCGATTTACCATTCACCACTACCGTGTCTGCCATATGTCCCCAAAAGTGCGCCGAGGAAACATTTGGGCTGGTTGGTACCGTAAAAATAGCGTCCAGCGTGTCTGTCGCGGAAGCGTAATTAGCCAGAGTAACCGTCAGTGGCGTTTTATAACCTGGGGTATTATCCTGGCGGAGCGTAAAACTTGCCGTCCCATCCGCGCCTGTCATGCCACTAATGGTATTACCGCTTTCACTCAGCGTAACAGCCGAACCAGATAACGGCTGAACGATGAGATCGTCCATCGCCACCACATCACCATACAACGTTGCCCCAGCGTTACGCGGCGATGCCTCACCGCGTTTCAAAGTAAATTCCACATTCGGCACCGTATTCCCGGCGCTATCTTTCACCGTCACGGTAACGGGCATGGCTTCGCCTTTTTTCACTTTCGCCGCCTGAGTGGCTGCATCAAACGCTGTTGAGGTAAGTGTGACGCTGGAAACCGTTGAACGCGCGTTAGCCAGGCAAGGCTGAAATGATTTTGTTGAACCCGTATACAGCGTGCCATTTCTCAAATCAACCGACTGGTCTTTACCATCGGCGGATTTATCCTCTGCCCACCAAGTGTAATACGCAGGCCAGCCAGTTTCAGTGACAAACGTGTTATTCGGATAACGCGCAGACAACGAACTTAAATCATTGAATAGTGGCTGCCTTGCTACTTCACAAGGGCTCACACTCGCATCTGATTTCTGTGTTGGGGTAAAGTACGGCCAGTCTTCATTATTGTTATTGATCTTGCCGACGCCAGAAGTCGATGTCAGTTCACTCCACAATTTCGGGCGTTCAAATACCGCACCATTCACTGCCGTCAAGGTTGCTGGCATTAGCCTTCGCAGAATCCGGGCTGGTCACTACCGTGAATATCAGGTCCTGATTAGCCGTAACCTGCGGATTTCGCGCCAATGAAGCTGTAAACGGCGTTACCAGACCGACGGTGTTATTTTGGGTAACGTTGAACGTTATCGTGCCATCACTGCCGGTGAAGCCGCTCCATGCCGACGTATTCTGGTTGAAGGAGATACGCGCCGATGTCGGGGTGACTTCATCTAAAATGAGATCATCTACGGTATTGGAGGATACAGAGATCCCTGAACGGCTTTTCGCCTGCACGCGCTTGAGCGTAACACCTTCGCCGCCAACAGGATTACCATTGGCATCTTTGATCGTCACCACGATGGGAAGCATCTCACCTTTTTTCACAGATGACGTGGGGGTACCACCATTGCTGGCAGTTCGGCCCTCATCATAGGCAGTCGATGACAGCGTAAGGCTTGCTGGTGCCGAATGTGGCTGCGTCAGACAGAGCATTAAAGCGTATCCATTAATAGTCGTCGTCGATTGTCCCGTTTTCAAATTAATGACGCCGTAATACCACGTCAACGCGTCAGTGGTGCTCATTTCATAAGTCCACCAATTTCCACTTCCGGCAGTTATAGGCAACCCCAAATCTGTCAGTATTGTCCCGCTTGGATGATCATTATATAGCCCCTGTAACTCATTGAGACGCGGCTGATACTCAACCGGGCAATCCGGCGTAACTTTATTGGTATAAAAAAGGTATGACCACGACTCATTATTATTACTTACCGAGGACCCCAAGGTCGCTTCTGCTGCCAGTAGCGGTCGTTTAAAGGTCACCCCCGCCCTACTGGTAAACGTGTCGGGCATATGACCCCAGTATTTTGCTTTCGGTGAGTTCGGACTGGTTATCACAGTGAAAATAACATCCATCGTGGCACTTTTTGTGGTGTCGCGCATCAATGTTGCAGTGAGCGGAGTTGCCAGCCCATAAGTCTCGTTTTGCGTCACATCAAAAGTCGCTTTACCATCACTTCCTGTCGTCAGAAGTGCCTGTGCCCCATTATTATAGAGTGACATGTTTACTCCGGCAGGGGTGACCGGCACGATAGTAAGATCATCATACGTAGAATCTAGCCTGTTTTTTGCACGATCCAACGCAGTCCCGCGTATGAGATTAAAGTTTGCGCCTGGCAACAGATTTCCTGCGCTATCCCGCACAATCACCGTCATCCGGATCGCCGTACCTTTCGCCGCCGTTGCACTAGGGCGACCATCGTTGCTGGCCGTTTTCTCCGCATCCAGTGCCGTGGAGGTCATCTCTATAGAAGCTGCCACTGCATGAGGGTTTACCAGACAGGACACAAATGCCACGGTGTTTGATAATGCCCTGGAGCTTGATCCATTCGATAAATTAATAGACTGATCGTACCAGACGTTCGCGTAGGCAATTTTATCGTAAGCCCACCAGGTGTTAGTCAGCGGAAGGCCTAAATCGGTCCCTATCGCACCATTAGGATGTTCACTGTATAACTCTTGAAATTCGCTTAATAACGGTTGATAAGGTTCGCCGCAGTCTGATTTGCTGACATCATTTTTTGCTGCCGTATTCAAAGAAAGCCATGATTCATTATTAGCCATGGTTGACTGCCCCGCTGGATGCTCGGCAGTAAGCAATGGCCGCTTAAAGGCAATTCCCGACCGGGTAGTAAACGTTTCAGGCATATGCCCCCAGTAACTTGCCAGTGGCGTATCCGGGCTGGTTATGACGGTAAACATGACCGGTAATTTGTTGGATTCTATCGTCGGCTGATACAACTGGGCGTACATATTGGTTACCAGGCCCATAGAATCATCTTGTTTTACCGTAAAGGAGGTAGTCCCATCCGCGCCAGTCACCCCATAAAGCAGGCTTGAAGAACTATTCATCCTCGCAGAAGCGCCTGCCGCGTTAATTACCGTAATCGACTTATTTATCATCTCGGCATTTTGACGGTTCTTCGAGCCTTCACGTCTGAGAATAAAGGGGACATTGGGCACGCTATTTCCCTGCGCATTTTTAGTCACCACGCGAATCACCGCGTCTTCGCCTTTTTTCACTTTCAACGCACTCAAGGTGTCGTCAACTTTGACAAATTGCGCCGTATCATTCGCCTCAACGATGATCTGACTGGCAACGGCGACAGGCGTGGTCCGGCAGCTCAGTAATGCACCACCAGATGAGGGCATCTGCGTTTCATCTCCTGTCTTCAGCGAAACGACATCATACGTAAAGGTTTGAGTGAATGTATCTGCAACGGTATTCGAGATATAGAACCTCGACACTGGCCAGCCAATAGCATCATGTAATGCGCTACTCCCCTGGTGCGCATAAATGGCCCTAAGTTCATTGTCAGTTGGAACATACTCCGCGCCACAACCATTTATCGAGGTATCGTTAGCCTGGCCCGACGGGAACGTAGACCAGGCCTCCCCCTCTTCCACCAGGGTACCGATACTGGTGGTAGCACTATTCTCGTCCCTCAGTAAAGGCCTTCGATAAATAAGACCGTCATCGCCTGTCGCCGTTTCAGCCATATGCCCCCAGAATTTGGCTTTTGGCGAATCCGGGCTGGTAAGCACCGTAAAGACAACGGGAAGCGTCGATTTAGTGCTGCTGGAGGAATCCAACGCTGCCGTGAGTTCTGTTTTTAGCCCGGTAGTCTGGTCTTGCTTCAATGTGAAAGTGGTGATGCCATCAGCCCCCGTCACGCCATAAATAACCAGGGTCGTTGAAAGAAAATCATCTTGAGTATTTCCCCAGGCATCCGTTACCGCCAGCGAAGCAATCGACGTCGTAGTTGACACATTGGCCCTGTTCACGCTGGTGTTTCGTTTGAGGGTAAATGCGGTATTTCCCACAGGGTTACCCTGCGCATCTTTAGTGGTCACTCGTAATACGGCTTCTTCGCCTTTTTTCGCTTTGACAACATTATTCGTACTGTCAAATTTTGTGGGGTCTGCAGCTTCAAGAACAATTTGGCTTGCCTTAACAATCGGCGTCGTCTGGCAGGTAAGCAGTTCTTTTGTGGCAGATGGAATTATCGAACTGGTGCCTGAACTGAGATTGACGGCCTTGAAGTCACGCTGTTCCAGGCTACTACTACCTGTCGTGCTGGAAAGGTAACTTGAGGCGACGGGCCAGCCCTGAACCGTTTTCATCGCATTGCCGCGGTTGGCTTCATACAATGACTCCAGCCCGGCCTGGGAGGGAACATATTCACTACCACAACCATTAGAGGATGTGCTTATAGCCTGGGTTTGGGTAAATTGCGCCCAGTCTTCATTCTCTTCTGCAATCGCTGTTCGACCCGACGTACTGGATAACTCTTTCAACAATAATGGGCGTTTAAAGACCGTTCCATCTGCAGCCGTCACTGTTTCAGGCATATGCCCCCACATTTTCGCCTTATCGCTGTCCGGGCTGGTGACAACGGTAAAAATGGTATCGAGGGTCGCTTTTTTCGTTGTGTCTGAATAGAGCGCGGCGGTCAGCGACGTTTTTGTGCCATGGGTATCCGGGCGGGTAATAGTGAGAATTTTAGTGCCATCGCTGCCGGTCATCGCGCTGTATGCTGCGGCGGTATCATTGAGCGAAGTTTCATCCGCCAGGCCACTATTGATCACAACCGGCGCAACCAGCGCATCACCGCCACCGGCAATGTGTTTTTCGTTTGATCGGGTATAACCATCGCCACGCTTCAGCGTAAAAGGCATATCACCCAATGGATTGCCCTGAGCATCTTTTACCGTCACCTTCACCTGTAGCGTTTCGCCTTTTTTCAGCTTCGCCGCATTTGCTGCCGCGTTCCACTGCGCCGGGTCCACCACTTCCAGCGTAATGCTGCTGGCAGGATTGTTAGCCGTCGTCAGGCAACTGACATAAACCGCCGTGCTACCGCCAACGGTCCGCGCGCCATCGTTGAGGGCTATGGTGTAGTAATGCGGCACCTGATCCGCGGGCGAACTGCTCCAGTAGGGCTGACGCTGCGTTGGCCAACCGTGTACCGTTTGAACGGCGTTACCGCTGTTAGCATCATAGAGCGCGTTAAGCTGGGAACGGCGTGGGAGCATATTGGCACCACAGCCACCTTTACTGGTGCTGGAAGTGTTGGCCTGGCTAACGCGCGACCACACTTCGTTATTTTCCGTTAATGTGCCGTCCGGGCTGGACACTTCCGCAGCCAGCCGGGGTCGGGCAAAGGTTAATGCATCGACGGTAATCGTCTCATCCATATGACCCCACATCTGCGCGCCAACCGCATCCGGACTGGTGAGCGTAGTGAAAATCACATTGTAATTAACAGTATTGGGAATATAGGAGTTTACAGGCGCAATATTCAGCGGCGTCGCTAAGCCCACACCTTGCGGTTGCTTAATTTCCACAGTAGCAAAACCCTGCGCATCCGTAGTACCGGCATAGACTAAAGACGGTTGCGATGTTCCGTAGAGTGTGCCATTCATCTCGATTGCGCCGCGGGTTGGATCATCAAAACCTGTAGTCTGCCCCTGACGATTTTTCCCCATATCTTTAGTGATGGTGAACGCGGTATACGGCACGGGCGCATTATTCAAGGCATTAAAGGTGCGTACCGTCATGGTAATCGTTTCACCCACTTTAGCCTGCGCTCTGCTGCTTGTGGAAACATCATGATCGGTGGTCGCAGCAATCTGGGCGACCATCTCATTGCCCGAACAAGAAAGGTAGTTTTGCTTAAAGCCGGAATAGGTGTCGATGTTGCCCGTGGCCAGGTTCACCGACGCGTGCGACGTCTCTTCCACCGCACTAAGATACGCTTTTTGCAACGTTGGCCAGCCATATTCGGTGCCGATGACATTGGCTGGATGTGCGGCAAACAAACTGTGCAATGAGCTTTGGCTCGGAATATGACCTAAACCACACTCAGCCTGCATACTGCTATTCTGATCAAACAGCGCCCAGTCTTCGTTATTTTCCCGCACTGCTCCCAGTTCGTTGTCGGTTTCATCCGCCAGCCGTGGGCGTTTAAAGATATTATTCGCTTCAATAATGCCTAACATATGTCCCCACATCCGCGCTTTGTCGGAATCAGGGCTGGTGATCACCGTAAAAATAACGTCTTTCTCATCCGAGGCGGTAAAATCACTGCGCATTTTCGCGGTGATGTGTGTTTTCACCCCCACGCCGCCTGGCTGGGTCAGCGTCAGAGAGGCCTCTCCGTTAGCATCAGTGATCCCTTCATAGGTATGCGCGTCAACTTTGCGAACGTTACTGCCACCATCAATTTGTACCGGGTGCGTCTCCCACGCAGCGTCAGTTTGATTCTTACGGTTAACACCGTCATCCAGATGCAGCGAAAAGTAGTAGTAAGCCAGCGGCTGATCGTTGTTCTTGCTATCGGTAATCGTCAGGCGTAAAGAAGCCTCTTCCCCCACCTTTACTTTCATCGCTTTTATCGTCGAATCATAACTGCCCGGCGTCAGTACCAGCTTCGGTTCAACATCGGGCGCTTCTTTATCGACACAGCTCACAATAAACGTCGTATCGTCCGGTTTTTGCGCTTCGCTGCGGTTCGAAACATCCGCCGCATAGTGCTGCCCGCTCATCCCCGCCAGTGATGACCAGTAGTAGTTACCCTGCATCGGCCAACCAGCCACATCCTGCACTGACGTTGGCACCACCGTCGCCAGCGCACCGAACTGACGCATTCCGGGCAAAATGTCGCAATGTTTATCCGCACCACTCCAGGTAAAGGTGGACCAGGTTTCATTGTGATCGTTAACCGTACCGTCTTCATTATCGACTTCCGCCGCCAGTTTTGGTCGACTAAAAGTGTAATCACGGGCCTTCAGCGTATCGGGCATATGACCCCACATTGTGGCCTGCGGGACATCCGGGCTGGTGAGGACGGTAAAGATCACTGCCGTTTCACTGGTCTGAGCAATACCCGCGAGGCTCGCGACCAACGGCGTTTTTACACCAGGGCCGTTGGCCTGGGTGACCGTAACCGTGGCAACACCATTCGCATCGGTAGTACCACGATATTCCGTCGCGGTGGTGGTTAATTCGGTCGTGCCCAGTTTTACCGGCGCAGTATTGTTCACTACACCCTGGCGGTTTTCAGCATCTTTGCGTTTGATAACAAAAGGAATATTCCCCACAACATTACCGACGCAATCTTTGGTGGTGACCGTTAACGTGATACTGCCGCCAACCGTCGTTTTCGCCGCACCGGAGGATTCGTCATAGCCCGCGGCGCTGACGGAAATAAGGTCACCCTGCGCGGGCGCAATCTTCAGCGTCACTTTCTGATCGGCGAGGGTCAGAACACTTTCATAGGGATAGCCCGTCGAGGTAAGTAGATATAACAGCGGCATGGTCTGCTGGGGGTCTGGCTGCGCCCAGGCGATCAGCGAACGCCCGGCAAGGCCCTGTGCGCAAAATGAGCGATCTGCGACTGGCTGTGGGTCCAGTAAGGTGTCCGGCGTCGCGGCATCCGCCCAAACTAAAGATACTGTCGGTGGCGTTTGGTTTTCCCAACGTGGTGTGGCAATGATATCGCCTTCTCTGTCTTGCGGGTTGGTGACGAGCAATTTAGAGACGCTAACATCCGCGCTGAATTCACTCGGTTTAGCGGTAAACGCTACCTCATGCGTCTTTGCAGGATCCAGAAAGACACTGCCCTGGTAGACGGGTATGCTGGCACTGTCGGCGGTGGGCACGGTACCGTTAAATTCGCCGACCGTATCTGAAGAGTCTTGCCATGCAGATTCTGCCCATGACCACCCAGGCAGCATTGCGCTTATCAGCAATGCGCATAACACAAGGATTTTATTCAGGGTCAGGGACATGACAGAAACTCCACCGATTGTTAAACGGACGCTTGTCGCATCAACATATTTTGCTTAATCCGGGATTAAGCAAAATATGCGGAAACAGCATTCCCTTGCGGGAATGCTGCTGAGTACGCGTTATTTGTGTTTGTAAATAATGTGAAGTTTGTAACCCTGTACCCCGTCGCCGTTTGTCGGAATGGTAAGAGCCTCTTTACCATCGCGCGCAGGACCGTTAAGGTTGGTTCTGGCTTCGTCGTTGGTCGCAGGGATGGCCAGATTGTTATTATCGAAGCTTGAGTTAACGATACCACCTGAAGTGCCCAGCTGCTGGCTGCTGCCAGAAAGTACCCAACGGAAGTCATAATTGGCGGTAACGTCAGCATCGGTACCCGCATCAAACTTGCCGTTTTTGTTCTCATCCGAGTACAGTTTGGCCACGTAGGTTTTGCCAAGTTCGATTGGCGTGCTGCCGTTGATAAGGTTGATACTGGTACCATCAACAAAGATGGCGACTTTCAGGTTCTGGTTAACCACCGGCCCTGGCGCAACGTTATCGCTGTCGCTTCCGCCGCCGCTGGCAGTGGAAATGTCATAAAGATGCAGCGCAGTCCCGACGTTTGGCGTACCGGTCTGCGTGGTCGGCGTAATTTCAATACCGATATAACGACCACGGTCGTCATCGGTAAGAGTGTAACTGGTCACCTTCGTTGCCAGCTCTTTCGGATCGCCCCCCTGAGCGTCCTTGTAGCTCATCCAGCGGATAGTATCGATAGTCTTTGCGTTATCGCCCAATCCCCCAAGATCCACGTCGCCTTCGGTATCACCAATTTCCCAACTTACGGTTAATTTATCACCCGAGTAAAGACGCTTGTCCGTTTCACTGCCTGTCGGGCGAGCGCCTTTTAGATCAGAAGTCAACGTTACATGGTCGGCATCTGTCGTAGCGCTTCCCCCTTCCGAATAGAGCCACGGAATGGTTCCCTGGAAAATATTGGTTTCGCCGCTGTCGACCCAGGCGCTTTCTTCCGCCAGCGCCACAGGTGCCACACAATAACCTGCCAGTGCCAGCGCCAATGCGATCCGGGTCAGACCGCGTCTTTTATCCTGCTTCATTGATGCTCTCCTTAATGAACCTTCAGCGACTGGCCGACTGGCCTTACGCCAATCTTATTTTTTGGTATACAGCACGCGTAAACCGTATCCCTGCAAGCCATCTCCCGCTTGTGCGCCATAGGTTTGCGCTGCTTCGCGGTTAGTGGCCGGAATCACAATGTCCTCATTGGAAGTGTTCGCCTGTGCACCCACTTCACCATTGATGCTCTTGCCGGTAAATTCCCACTTGTAGTCGTACTGCGCCATCTCTTCGTCAGTCAGTTTTTCGACCTGCTGGAAGACACCGTCTTTATTGCTGTCACGCCACAAAACAAATCGATAAGTGTTGTTGAGCGGCAGCGGTTCTTTATCTTTACCTATCAGGTTGCTGGGTTTAGCCGCCCCCACACGATAGATAAATGCATTTAGCCCACCAATTTCTGCCCCGAGGAAAGTGACATCCACATAGTTACTGTCGTCGTAGGGCGCAGCTTTTGCTTTCCAGCGATAGGTGCCGGGTAAGGTACTGGAGAGGGTGACAGTACCCTTTTCTTTATCTTGTTTAGCGATAAAAACGCAGGGGTTGTCGGTCGAGCAAGGCTTGTTGGTTAACGTCACTCGTTTGTCCTGCGCGTCGTAAAGCCGCGGCGTGAGGTTATCTTCCGGCAGCGCATCGCCGTTGCGGTCGGTGTTATCGCCAAAGCTGTCGGTTACATCGAGATCCATCACCACACCATCAACGCCATCTGCCTGGGCGCTGGCTTCGTGGCTGTGGTTGTTCTCTTCCGGCACGTTCGCGATGTTATTAACAATCAACTCAATTTTACGGTCCTGCTGAACGGTGATTTCCACCACACCAGAGTTCTGTCGGTTGCCCTTTTCATCTTCCAGTGCCAGACGTACTCGCCAGGTATTGAGTTTTTCTTGTTCGGCTTTGTCAGAGCTGTACTGCCAGGCGGGCAGCACCAGGTTCCAGTGGTTATTGTTACCCTCTGTCAGGGTATTCTCTTTGATAACCGGCATAACCAGCGTGCGGGCAGCATTGTTTTTCGCCTGCCATGACGCAGCGACAATTTTGTAGTGGTGGTTGATAAGCGCGTTAATGGTCCACTTACATTTTTCCAGCCCGACCGCCGCTTCAGGCGTGTCTTTAATGACACACTCGGGGTGTTCGTTGGTGGCATCCGCTTTTAACCACAGGGTGACATCAAGCGGATCTTTTTCTTTGTATTCCAGAACAATAAAGTTATTACGCTCAACAAAATCATGACGACTGCCCATCAACGAGTGAGCCGCTTTCACTTTATCGCTATCCAATTGATCTTTTAGCGGAACGCCGAACTGATAATTAAGAGTGGCATTAATGCTGACATCGCTGTTATCTCCGGTCCCCGCTTTATAGTCCGCCCCAACGGTTAGTAATGGCACCGGTTGATAATTCAGTCCAAGTGTTACCGCGTAGGGATCTTTCTCCAAATTATCCGTACCAAAAAGGGCAACTTCATCGCCGTAATATTGCTCGAAGACAACTTTGCCCCCCAGTTGCGGATAAGAAGGTAACCAGGCTTCGGCGCGAATATCCCAGCCGCGCGCAGGACGCTCCTCATAAAAATCGAAATCTTCGGAGTCTTTCCAGTCAGAAAGCGGATGATAATAGTTGCCAGAGAATTTTAAATAATCAGTCCACGCTTCGCCGCCTAAACCTAAACGGCGATGTCCTCGGGTAAAATCATAATCATAAAATATATTTCCGCCCAATAACCATTCATCAAAATTATATCTTACCCCAAGACCAATATTCCCGATTGTACGATCTTCTTTTCGCTGCGCAGAAAATTGACTGAAATAAACAGTGGTTTGATTATCGTACCAGGGAACAAAATAATCGATGGAACTGCCATCCAGATCGCCGCCCTGGCCAATGGAGAGGTTCGAACGGACCTTACCGTAGGGAGAGAGAGTGTCTTCAATATAAGATTGTGCGGTTGAGGTGATTTGACTTTGCAGATAGCTTCTGGCCTGAGATTCCAGCGCCTCAGGGGTCAAGTTTTCAAACCCTTGCGTGGCGGAGTTGATGATGTAATCGGCTCCGCGCTCTTTCAGCGATTTACCCTTGTTGGTTTGTTCATCCTGCTGTGCTGCCTGGCTACCTAAATCAGGTAACGATTCGTTTTGCTTAACATTTATCTCTGGTGCCGCGAAAGCAGCACCAGAGATAAATGTTAGAATAATACAGCGTTTCCATCGCAGCATGCACTTTCCCTGTGACAATGATACAGTCAAAAATAAGCTTTAATATTGTATCCCTGATTATTCAGAAAGGCATGTCATAAAGAATAAATATATTCTTAATTATTTAAATTAGTGATTTCACTCAATTACATTAGTTATTCCACTAATAACAGATTGTTTTACCATTCACATATTAAATATAAATGATAAAACAATATATTCACATGATATTAAGCAATAACAAATTCAACGCGTTTTTTAGATATTAAACCGTGCCCATGTTGGCAGAAATAGTCCACAGCACCACAAGCTTTTAACACTTGTAACGGCTGATGACACTCAGGGCAAATTGCCTGGACGGTAAAGTCTTTGTCGCAAGTTGCACAGTGGGCAGTCTCGCCGTTACGTTCGAGAGAGTTTTGGCAGATTGGGCAATTGAGTTCCATAAATGCTCCTCACATTTCATAGGCTTCCCTCTCCATATGGAAAGGGAAACCAGATAAGTGATTACTTACTTTTCTTGATATGCTTCATCAGGCGCTTACGTTTACGCATCTGGGTTGGCGTCAGGGTGTTACGCTTGTTCGCATACGGGTTTTCCCCTTCTTTGAACTGAATACGAATCGGCGTACCCATCACGTCCAGAGACTTGCGAAAGTAGTTCATCAGATAGCGTTTGTACGAATCAGGCAGGTCTTTCACCTGGTTACCATGAATCACCACAATCGGCGGGTTATAACCACCGGCGTGGGCATATTTCAGCTTCACACGACGACCGCGTACCAGCGGCGGTTGGTGATCTTCAACAGCCATCGTCATGATGCGCGTCAGCATAGAGGTCCCCACACGACGGGTGGAGCTGTCATACGCTTCACGTACTGATTCAAACAGATTACCAACACCACTGCCGTGCAAGGCTGAGATAAAATGCACACGAGCAAAATCGATAAAGCCCAGACGGAAGTCCAGCGTCTCTTTCACCTGCTCTTTCACTTCCTGGCTCAGGCCGTCCCACTTGTTCACTACAATCACAAGTGAGCGCCCACTATTGAGAATAAAGCCCAGCAAGGAGAGATCCTGATCGGAAATACCTTCACGCGCATCAATCACCAACATCACCACGTTGGCATCTTCAATGGCCTGCAACGTTTTGATTACCGAGAATTTCTCTACCGCATCGGTGATTTTGCCGCGTTTACGTACGCCAGCGGTGTCAATGAGCACATACTCACGTCCATCGCGTTCCATTGGAATGTAGATACTGTCACGCGTCGTACCAGGCATGTCATAAACAACAACGCGCTCTTCACCAAGAATACGGTTAGTGAGTGTAGACTTACCTACGTTCGGACGACCCACAATCGCCAGTTTGATCGGCAGACTTTGCGGGTCGAAGTCGTCTTCCTCTTCTTCTTCGCCGTTCTCTTCCGCTTCAAATTGCGCCCAGTATTCGGCGTCTTCATCGACTTCTTCTTGCGGTGCCAGATCTTCCATCCACGGCAGCAGCACGTGCTCCAGCAGACTTAATACGCCACGACCGTGAGATGCGGCGATCGGGTAGATTTCCCCTAAACCAAGCGAGTAGAAATCAACCACTGCCTGATCGGGATCCAGACCGTCAGTTTTGTTTGCCACCAGGAAGGTCGGTTTTTCACGGGAGCGCAGATGTTTGGCAATCGCTTCATCCGCCGGCATCAGGCCCGCGCGCGCATCCACCATAAACAGTACGACGTCCGCTTCTTCAATCGCCAGCAGCGACTGTTCCGCCATACGTGTCTCTACACCGTCTTCGGTGCCATCAATCCCGCCGGTATCAATGCAGATAAACTCACGGCCTTCAATTTCTGCACGACCGTACTTACGGTCACGAGTCAGACCCGGGAAATCCGCAACCAGCGCATCTCGGGTGCGAGTTAGACGGTTAAATAACGTGGATTTTCCTACGTTAGGGCGCCCGACAAGCGCGACCACAGGTACCATGTTTAAAGCCTCATTTTTATAAATCATCAGACAACGCACGCTATATTCGTGTCGTTGTTAAAAACAGGAAAACGGCCCCTGTCCAGGAGCCGTTTTCAAAGTGAACGACAGAGACGATTAACGTGTAATAGAGTACACGGTTCCGTCTTTTGCCTGGATCAGCAGTTTGCCGTCAGCGGCAACCGGTTCAGTCTGGAAACCGGAACTATCAACTTTTTGCTGGGCAACGAAACGACCATCTTCGACGTTAATCCAGTGCAGATAACCTTCGCTGTCACCTACCACCAGGTTGCCATTATACAGCACCGGAGAAGTCAGCAGGCGATGCAGCAGATCGCTTTGTGTCCACAGCGTAACGCCGCCATCAATGGTCAACGCCATCACCCGGTCATTTTGATCGACCAGATAGATGCGATTGCCGTCGACGATGAAATCATTCACCGAACCCAGTTCGCGTTTCCACATAATCTGACCACTGCGCAGATCAAGCGCCGTCAGGTTACCATTATAGGCCAGCGCGAAAACAACGCCGTTAACAACGACGGGAGTCGTGTCAACATCGCTCAGACGGTCAATTTCGGTAGAACCGGTCGCCTGGGAAATACGCTGCTGCCAAATCATCTGGCCCTGTTCCATCAGCACTGCGCTGACGCGACCATTATCGCCACCCACGACGGCCGCACCAAAAGCCGTTGCCGGCGCAGACTCGCCACGCAAAGAGAGCGAAGGCATATCGAGGTTAACTGTCCATTTGACAGCGCCGTCAGCTTCGTTCAGCGCTTGTAACTGACCGTTACTGGTGTGGATTAACACCAGACCGTCGCTGACCACCGGACGCGAAAGTGCTTCACCCGCGACTTTAGTTTGCCATGCCACAGTACCATCGCTGGTATTCAGCGCGTAAACCTGCGCCTTTTCGCTGCCAATGTAGACATGCCCACCAGACACGGTCACGCCGCCAGAAAGTAATGCAGGATCTTTAGAGAACCAGCCATCTTTCTCGGCCAGGTTGACAGACCAGATTTCTTTGCCGTCATCCGCATTCAGCGCTTTTACTAAACCAGCGCGGTCCGCTGCATAGACAACGTTGTCCGCCAGTGCCGGATGAAGATTGGAATAGAAGTTGCCAATGCCGCTACCAACGGAAGTGCTCCACGCAGTAGTCGGCGTAAACTGGTTTTCAACGGTTGGCAATGGGGACATCTTTACCACATCTTCTTCGCTGTTAAACAGCGAACAGCCGCTTAAAAGGGTAACGGAAAGCAGTCCTGGCAGCAGTAATTTACGCAATTGCATCGGGTCCCTCTCAGATGGACAAATTATTAATTTTCATCTGCATCATTTCGCTCAGTGCCGGGGTAACATCGCTTTTCACGCCTGCTTCCCATGCACTACGCGCACCTTGCTTATCACCTTTGCTCAGCAATGCTTCACCACGCAGGTCGGCAACAATGGCAGCCCACCCTTCACCTTTGATAGCATCAAGGGTTTTTAGCGCGGCATCAGCCTGCTTGAGCTGTACCTGAACGCGAGCAAGACGCAGATTTATCACGGCTTTGAGATTTTCATCGCTCGTGTCTGCCAGCCCCTGTTGTAACTGGGCGGCAGCTTTCTCTAGTTCATTTTTGTCAACAAATTGCTGCGCAAGTTCCAAAGAAGCCAGCGCACCATAAGTATTTTTATTTTCAGCAGCAAATTTTTCCGCCGCTGGGATGCTATCCGGTTTGCCTTCGCTCACTGCGGTAACCGCATTTTGATAGGCAAGAGAAGCGGAGCGTGCAGAATCAACCTGATGGCTGTTCCAGTAGCGCCAGCCAATCAGTGCGCCAACGCCCAAAATCACCCCAACAGCCAGTGCTTTGCCATTTTCAGCAAAAAAGCGTTTAACCGCTTCAACCTGGTCGTTTTCGTTCTCGTAAATTTCCACGCTGTCCTTCTCCTTCCTTAACCCAGTAACGTGCGCAAATGCGCGGCTACGCTATCCTGCGCAACTGCAGTTTGCTCACCAGAGCGCAAATCCTTCACTACTGCTGTGCCGTTAGCCACTTCAGACTCACCCAGCACCACAGCAACGCGGGCACCCCATTTATCAGCACGGGCAAACTGTTTCTTAAAGTTGCCGCCGCCGTGGTTGGTCATCAGTTTCACGCCCGGTAATTCATCACGCAGACGCTCAGCTAATGCCATAGCCGCAGATTGTGTATCAGCACCTGAAGCCACCAGGTATATATCGACAACAGGATCGGCTTTAAATTCCGGATTAACGGCCTGTACTAACAATACAAGACGTTCGAGGCCCATCGCAAAACCGACAGCCGGTGTTGCACGACCGCCCAGTTGTTCCACCAGACCGTCATAACGACCGCCTGCACACACGGTGCCCTGGGAGCCGAGGCTGTTAGTCACCCACTCGAAAACGGTACGGTTATAGTAATCCAGACCACGCACCAGACGCTGGTTTACGGTGTAAGCGATCCCCGCGCTCTCCAGCAGTTTGCACAGACCGGCAAAATGCTCACGAGATTCCTCGTCCAGATAATCGCCTAATGCCGGAGCGTCGTTGAGAAGCGCCTGCACTTCCGGATTTTTTGAATCCAGCACGCGCAGCGGGTTAGTGTACATGCGGCGTTTGCAGTCTTCGTCCAGCTTTTCTTTATGCTGCTCAAGGAATGCCACCAGCGCATCGCGGTAATTGGCGCGTGCTTCCAGCGAACCGATAGAATTCAGCTCAAGAGTTACGTGCTCGGAGATACCCAGCGCGCGCCACCAGCGGGCAGTGAGCATAATCAGTTCAGCGTCAATATCCGGACCTTGCAGACCGAAAACTTCGCAGCCCAACTGATGGAACTGACGATAACGCCCTTTCTGCGGACGCTCGTGACGGAACATAGGCCCGATATACCACAGACGCTGTTCCTGATTGTACAGAAGACCATGCTCGATGCCGGCGCGTACACAGCCCGCCGTCCCTTCAGGGCGCAGAGTCAGGCTGTCGCCATTGCGATCCTCAAAGGTGTACATCTCTTTTTCAACCACGTCGGTGACTTCACCAATCGCACGTTTGAATAGCGGGGTCTGCTCTACAATCGGCAAGCGGATTTCACTGTAACCGTAGCTGCCGAGCACGTTTTTCAGTGTGCCTTCAATGCGCTGCCAGATGGCCGTTTCGCCAGGCAGGTAATCGTTCATGCCGCGAATGGCTTGAATGTTTTTTGCCACGTTTATTCTCTTTCTGAATATAAAAATGAACCCTCAACGCTTCCCTCAATGTTTCGGGAGCCATGCGGGTTCAATCATACACGGGAAGCGAGGCGCTTCCCATCACGTTATTATTTTTCAACCTGCTGAACGTCAATTCGACGCGCTTCGTCCAGCTGACTGGCTTTCGCACGAATGCGCGCTTCCAGCTGATCGATCATATCGTTGTTGTCCAGACGGTCTTTGCGCACGCCATCTTCATAGAGGCCGCTTTTCTTGTTGCCGCCAGTGACGCCGAGTGTAGAAACCAGCGCCTCACCTGGGCCATTCACCACGCAGCCGATAATCGAAACGTCCATCGGAGTGATGATATCTTCCAGGCGTTGCTCCAGCGCGTTAACCGTACCGATAACATCAAATTCCTGACGCGAACATGTCGGGCAGGCGATGAAGTTGATCCCGCGCGAACGGATACGCAGCGATTTCAAAATATCGAAACCGACTTTGATCTCTTCGACCGGATCGGCCGCCAGCGATACGCGCAGCGTGTCGCCGATGCCTTCAGACAGCAGCAGACCTAAACCAATAGCGGATTTTACTGCCCCGCTACGCGCACCACCGGCTTCGGTGATCCCCAGATGCAGCGGCTGATCGATTTGTTTTGCCAGCAAACGATAAGACTCAACAGCGAGGAAGACGTCAGACGCTTTCACGCTGACTTTGAACTGATCGAAGTTCAGGCGATCGAGATGATCAACATGACGCATGGCAGATTCCAGCAACGCCTGCGGCGTCGGTTCGCCATACTTTTCTTGCAGATCTTTTTCCAACGATCCGGCATTAACGCCAATACGGATCGGAATGTTTTTATCGCGCGCACAGTCAACCACCATGCGAATACGCTCTTCATTACCGATATTGCCAGGGTTAATACGCAGACAATCGACGCCGTATTCCGCTACTTTCAGCGCAATGCGATAGTCGAAGTGGATGTCAGCCACCAGCGGCACGTTAACCTGCTGTTTGATGAGTTTGAACGCTTCTGCCGCGTCCATCGTCGGTACGGAGACACGGACGATATCAGCGCCAACACGTTCCAGCGCCTTGATTTGATTGACCGTTGCTTCGACGTCTGTCGTGCGCGTATTGGTCATGGACTGTACGGCGATGGGAGCACCATCGCCAATCGGCACATTCCCAACGTAAATACGTGTTGATTTTCTACGTTGAATTGGAGCCTGGTTATGCATGAAAAATCTCCCGCGTTACCCGTCTGTTACTGCGCCGGTGATTGTTCGGCATTGAGGGTCAGACGCGCAACCTGGTTAGTTCTGATAAAACGACTCAGATCGACAGGTTTCCCTTGATACTGGATCTGTACTGCGGCTGGCGCACCAATTTTCAGTTTGTACGGTGCCTGGCCGGTTAAGTTCAAATTACCGTCTTTACGCTGCATACCGCTAAACAGTTTTTTACCGGTAGCATCGGTGACTTCCAGCCAGCAATCGGCAGTAAAGTTCATCACCAGCGCATTCGGGTCAACCGCCGGCGTGGTCACGCCAGCCTGATCGGTTGGCAACGGCGCAGCGCCATCTGGTGTTGTTGTTGCCGCTGGTGCCGGAGTCGCAGCGGTATCAACATTTGCCTGCGAAGGTGGAACAACCGCATTCTGTTGCGGATCAACAGCTGGTGCTGGCGCAGTTACGGCAGGTGTTTGCGTGTTGGTTGCGGTGGTATCCACAGGTGATGTCGGCGTGGTCGCCATAGCCTGATCTGTGGTTGTCGACGTATCTAACGGTACACTCTGGCTTTGATTATTATTCAGTTCCGCAGAAGATTGATCGGCCATAGTGGTGATCTCTTCCTGCTGAGCTTTGTGGTCTTGCCACCACCAGGCACCGCTCAGGCCAATAACCACAAACAATACCAGCCAGGTGAAGGTCATCAGCCAACCGTCACGTTTTTTGCGGCGTTTACCGAGGGAAAAACTCTGCATCGGCGCAACTTTTGCAGCCCGTAGTGGAGCCTGCTTTTCCAGCCCTGGCAGCAGTTCTTCTTCTGGAATATGTACCAGACGCGCATAAGAGCGGATATATCCGCGCAGGAATGTTGAAGCAAGATCGGCGGGTGCCTTATCTTCTTCAATGTCGCGTACCGTGGAAACCTTCAGGCAAAGTCGCTCGGCAACGGCCTGTTGACTAAGTCCTAGTTGTTCGCGAGCATTACGCAGGCGAGCGCCGGTAGTAAGTGCTTCATTTTGGTCGTGCGTGGCTTCAGTATTCATTCGCTGCAGGTACGTTTAAATGAGAATTGAGATGCCGGTGAACCATCATGCTCACCCACACCGCGAAACATCCGTTAAGTTAACCGTTATCATACAGTATAAGACCGTCTGTGTGCTCGTGACAAAGCCCACATTCGCTAAGGCTAACTTACTGTTGCATCGTTACATACTGCCTTAAAGTCAGCAAAAACGCACCGTTAATATTGACCAGACAATTGCAACTTAATACTTCATTCATAAAAGATTACGCCACGGTACATAAAGTAACCGTGGCGTAATGGCTATCAGACCGCTTTAATGTCGATGGCTTCACCCTGCATCCGTTTACGCAGGGTACGTTTCGTACGGTCGATAACATCGCCCGCCAACTGACCACAGGCAGCATCAATGTCATCACCACGCGTTTTACGCACAATAGTGGTGAAACCGTAGCTCATCAGCACTTTTGAGAAACGGTCGATACGGCTGTTCGAACTGCGTCCATACGGCGCGCCCGGGAACGGGTTCCACGGGATCAGGTTGATCTTACACGGCGTATCTTTCAGCAGTTCTGCCAGTTGGTGCGCGTGTTCAGTGCCGTCGTTAACGTGGTCAAGCATCACGTATTCAATAGTGACTCGGCCCTGATTGGCGTTGGATTTCTCCAGATAACGGCGCACCGCCGCAAGGAACGTTTCGATATTGTACTTTTTGTTGATCGGCACAATTTCGTCACGAATTTCGTCGTTCGGCGCGTGCAGGGAGATAGCCAGCGCAACGTCGATCATATCGCCCAGTTTATCCAGCGCCGGAACCACACCGGAAGTGGAAAGCGTGACGCGACGTTTTGACAGGCCAAAACCGAAATCATCAAGCATGATTTCCATCGCCGGAACGACGTTGTTCAGGTTGAGCAGCGGCTCGCCCATACCCATCATCACTACGTTAGTGATTGGGCGCTGACCGGTGACTTTTGCTGCGCCGACAATTTTCGCCGCACGCCACACCTGGCCGATAATTTCCGATACCCGCAGGTTGCGGTTAAAGCCCTGCTGGGCGGTGGAACAGAATTTACACTCCAGCGCACACCCTACCTGCGAAGAGACGCAGAGCGTGGCACGGTCGTCTTCCGGGATATACACCGTTTCAACGCGCTGATCGCCAACGGCGATCGCCCATTTAATGGTGCCGTCAGATGAACGCTGTTCTTCAACCACTTCCGGTGCACGGATTTCCGCCACCTCTTTCAGTTTGCCGCGCAACACTTTATTGATGTCGGTCATCTCATCAAAGTTGTCGCAGCAATAGTGATACATCCACTTCATCACCTGATCGGCGCGGAAGGGTTTTTCACCTAAATCTTTAAAAAACTCCCGCATCTGCTGACGGTTGAGATCCAGCAGGTTGATTTTTCCATCTTTCGTGGTGACGTTTTCAGGTGTGACTAATTGTTCAGACATATGCTATTCCGGCCTCGTTATTACACGTTATGGCCCCTGGAGGGTTGAAAAAAGAAACGCCCCGGTGAGCGGCTGCTCGTCCGGGGGCGCTGCATTGTACAAATTCTGGCGCACGGATGCCACGTTTGCACGCGGCATTTACGAAATTATTAACGGGTGCGCGGGCACACTTCGCCTTCGCCGAAGAAATAAGCGATTTCGCGAGCGGCAGATTCGACGGAATCAGAACCGTGGGTACCATTTTCGGTCAGGCTGTCAGCGTAATCAGCACGCAGAGTACCGGCCAGTGCGTTTGCCGGATTGGTCGCGCCCAGCAGATCGCGGTGACGCTGAACAGCATTTTCACCTTCCAGCACGGAAACAACGATCGGGCCAGAAGTCATGAATTCAACCAGACCATCAAAGAACGGTTTTCCATCGTGTTCAGCATAAAAGCCACGAGCCTGTTCAACGGTCAGGTGCAGCATTTTGGTGCCGACAATTTTGAACCCTGCAGCTTCAAAGCGCGCAAAGATACTACCAATCACGTTTTTTGCTACCGCGTTCGGTTTGATGATGGAAAAAGTACGTTCAATAGCCATTTTTACCTCTGTAAATTGTTCTGTTGTTGTCTGTACCAGCGTACGAGATGGCGCGGATTATAATGAGCAACAGAGCCGTTGACTATTGATGAAGGTAACATTTTTTTAAAATAAACCCAGTTTAAGCAACAATCAGGGACAAAACAGACTATTGCATGACAAATTTCACTGTCGCTATTTGCCCCACGTCATCCATCACCAGCAATTGATAATCGCCTTTATCCGTCAAATGCAGGGTCACGTTGCGCCCACGTTCAGTTAACGGTTCGCCGTTCAGAAACCACCAGCGTTCACCTGCCCCTCCACTTGATTGCAACGGCAAAGTCGCTTCCGCTGCGCCCGGTAAACGTTTAATAATCGCGCCATCGCGCACACCTGTTAGCTGCAGCGGGAGTTGTGCATCGTGACCGTATGGCGGGCAAATTGTCGAGGCCGGTGGCAAGCGCACAGCGCGACGTTCTGATGCGGGCAGCCAGGGTTCCAGCGGTAGCGGCCAGACATTTATCATTTCTTGTCGCGCCTGAGGGCAATCAGCGGCAACACGTTTGCCGTTTTCATCCAGCCAGATGGGGAAACGAATGCCATTAATGCCTTCCTGCTCCGGCAGTAATAGAGTTGGCGGCTGGCTCCCGTCCAGCAGCCAGGTTGCCAGGCGGCGGCGACAGTTACCGTCACCTTCCGGCAAAGACTGTCCGCCCGGCCAGCAGATAACGCCACGACTTACAGAGTAAGGACGTGGGTCTTCCGGCAAATTCACACTGCGCGACAGTAAGATATTATTAACCTGATTCAACAGCGGTACGGCACTGGCAAAGCCAAACTGACCAACAACGGGCGTGCCGTCCGGTCTGCCAGTCCAGATCCCAATGACATAGCGAGCGTTAACCCCAATCGCCCAGGCATCACGATAGCCATAGCTGGTGCCCGTTTTCCATGCCAGTGGGGCGACGCGCGGCAAGTCACCATCCGGCAAGGGTTGCGCTTCATCAGCCATAATCCGGCGAATGATCCACGCAGCCCCCGACGACATTAAAGGCCGTTCAAACAGCGGATCGTCAGGCTGTAAGCGCAATTTGCCTGCCTTGCCGTGGCGAGCAAACGCGGTATACGCTGCCGCCATATCTTCCAGTTTTGCGCCAGCGCCGCCGAGAATGAGCGAAAGATTCGGCGCAGCACCGTTGGGCAGATACAACGGCAATCCAACATTGCGTAACTTTGCCGCAAACCGTTTCGGTCCATAGGCTTCCAGCACCTGCACAGCAGGTAAGTTCAGCGATCGCACCAGCGCCTCACTCATGCTGATCGGGCCATGAAAACCGCTGTCAAAGTTGCCAGGTCGGTAATCACCGGTGCGTCGGGGGACGTCTTGCAACAGCGATGCCGGGTGGATCAAGCCTTCATCCAGCGCCAGACCGTAAACAAACGGTTTGAGCACCGATCCTGGCGATCGGATCGCATTGACCATATCAACATGACCAAAGCGTGAATCATCGTTGAGATCAACCGAACCCACCCAGCCGCGAACACGCATATCGGTATGATCAACCACGATCATCGCCAGTGAGCTGCGCGGTGGTAATCGTCCTTTCCAGTTTTGCGCCAGTTCTTCCAGACGTCGTTGAAGACCGGCATCCAGCGTAGTAACGATTTTGTCGCTTTTGCTTTTACCGAGCATCATGCGCGAAAACAGCGGTGCCAGTTGCGGCATTTGTCGGGGTGCCAGCCAGATGGGTTCTTCCCTTGACTCTTTTACCCGCTCACGGGACCACACACCTTGCACGGCCATCCGTTCGAGCACTTTATTACGCGCGGCTTCGGCACGCTCCGGCCAACGATCCGGGCGAAGACGGCTGGGCGCTTGCGGCAAAACCGCCAGCATTGCCGCCTCGGAATAGCTTAAATTCGCAGGCGATTTCCCGAGGTAAGCCCAACTTGCCGCACCAATCCCCTGCAACGTACCGCCAAACGGGGCACGGTTAAGATACAAGGTCAGAATTTCACGCTTAGACAGATGCCATTCCAGTTGCAACGCGCGCCAGAGCTGGCGAATTTTGCCGCCAAACGTTTTGGGATGAGGATCAAGCAGGCGCGCCACCTGCATGGTGAGCGTGCTGCCGCCGGAAATGACCCGACCCGACGTGAGATCTTGCCAGGCTGCACGCGCCACCGAGAACGGATTCACCCCCGGATGCTTCCAGAACCAGCGATCTTCATAATTGATCAGCGCTTCAAGGTAACGTGGAGAAACATCTTCGATTGTTACCGGATAACGCCAGATGCCGTCAGCATCGGCGAAACGCCAGAGTGGCGTACCATCCTGCGCCACCACCACGCGTGCAGGATTCACTTCTTGCAATGGCAGAGGCCAGAGTTTATCTGCTGCCCATGCTGCCAGAATGATGATAAAAGGCGCGGCTGCCAGCATTATCCAGCAGCCGCGTTTGGTTAACAGGCGAGGCATTTACGGTCTGACTATCAACAGATCGTCAGCCGCACCAGTCGCCCGCCATTGAGGAACATACATTGATTCCACCATAGGCTGCGGCACCTGATACGTTCCCGGCGTCACCGCCCGCGCCAGATACACCAGCGTTACCGGTTGATATTCATCAACGGCAACCGCCGCCACAAAGCGATCGTCACGGAACTCTATGTGCTTAATGCTCGCCTGCTGCATCTGGTTCAGCAAGTTCTGCACTTCACCACCACTTTGCTCCAGGCTGGCGCTGCCGTTCGCCAGATTCTGGTTTTCCAGTTCCAGCCCCGCAGACAACAGATCCACGACTAACGCATCCGGTACACTGTTACTGGCTTTAACCTGCAACCACACCAGCACCAGATCGCCGCTACGTAACGAGTCCAGCGATTTGCTCTTACCGTCAGTACCCAGAATATGACGCTCAATTTGCAGCACATTGCTCGCCGGTAAAGGTGCGGATTGCGGATAACCGCTGGCATCCACACGCAGCCATAACGGCTGATCGCCACTGTTGGTCACCTGCAAGGTGGCAAGTTGATCGCTATTCAGATTGCTGGTTTGCGCTTTCTCGCCTGTCAGCGGCTCAGCAGAGAAAGTGGTTTGCGCCTGCCATTTGCCCGGTAAATCCTGAAGAGTACGGGCAGCCAGGAACAACGCGTTACTTTCCTGCGTCGATAGCCAGCGTTCACCGAACGCCTGCTGCGAAAGTGTGTTCAACAGGGAGTACTGCTCATCGGGTAGCAGTTTGTTCTCTTCCAGCAATGAGAGCATCAACGCGCTGTCGCGCAGTGGACTACCGTAATCACCCAGCCATATCCGCTCATCACTATTACGCGGCGTTTTCAGCGCCAGCACAATCGCTTCTTCACCACGCATTGCATCACCCATGGTTTTCAGCGCAACGCCAAGTTGCAGCAGCGGTAAACCAGAAGCGGCATCTGCACGATGCTCCCAGATTTCACGCAGCGCACCCAGTGGTGCTTTTTGCTGACGGGCCAACACCAGCGCAGCGTAAGACTGTACGGCGAATTTACTGGCTTTGAGATTATCAGCGTACGGGATCGATATCATGCCCGGATCTTGTAAATAGCGCAGCAGACGCTCATTACCCCGGTTAATGGCGTCTGTCGGCACGCTGTAACCCTGTTCGCCTGCGCGGACCAGGAAATCCATCACGTAAGCCGTCAGCCAGTACTCTTCGTCACCGTTTTTATCCCACAGCGCAAAGCCGCCGTTATCACGTTGCATTTGCAGCAAACGGGAAATGCCGATATCGACCGATGCACGGCGTTTCTCATCACTGTCGCCTTTGATGCCCAACGCCTGCAGTTGGGCTGCATTGGTATAAAGTGACGGGAACAGGCCGCTGGCGGTTTGCTCGAGACAGCCGTACGGATACGCTTTTAACTCTTTGATATAACGTGCGATGTTCAGCGGTGGTTTGCCGCTCAACAACAATTGCCCTTCCAGCGTAACAGGCGAGAAGTTTTGCAATCCATCAGCCGGGAGCGCCCAGGTTTCACCAGGCTGTAACGCCGTACCGTAATTGACCGTTTGTGCCGGGAATGCCGGACGGACGCCGATTGTCCACTGCTTATGCTGATCGGCAACGGTTTCCCCCGGTAACGCTAACCCGCTAATGGTGGCCTGAATGTCTCCATCGCCATAACCCGGCAATGCTCGCACTGGTATAAACAGCGTAGTACGCACACCTGGCGCTAATTCAACGGCTGCGGGTGAATCGCTGACCAGTTCAAGCAAACCACTGGCGGTCAGGGCAACGTTCAGTTTTTGCGGTTTATCGGTAAGATTAGTGATATCCAGCGTCAGACGCGAGGTATCGCCACTCGCCATAAAGCGTGGCATGTTCAGTTCAGCAATCACCGGTGCGGCAACTATCACTTTGCTTTCGTTGCTACCGAAGTCATCTGCCGTCCAGGCTTGCGCCATGACGCGCAATTCACCGTTAAAATCACCAATCGGCAGTGTAACCGAGCCTTCACCCTGTTCGTTGAGCGTTACCGGCAGCGCCTGCTGCGCGACAATATTGACGTGATTGACCGGCGGTTTACCACCACGTTTCAGCTCATCACCATCGCCACCAAAACGCAGAGCTGCCAGACGCCCCTGACCTTCAATGACCTGACCGTAAATATCGTAAATGTCTGCACCATAGCGTTTCTGACCAAAGAACGCCTGCCACGGATCGGGGGTAACGTAATCAGTAATATTCAGCACACCGCTATCAACGGCAGACACCAGCACATTCACCTGTTTTGGCATCTCACCATTTTTATTGCTGGCTTTAATTTTCACGGTTAATGGCTGATTGGGGCGCATTTTGGTGGGGGTTTCCAGCGCCAGATCGAGACGACGGTTTTCATCGCCAAGCGGCAGATGCAACACCCCAACTGCGCGTTTTGGCGTCGCGGAGCGAGATTTATCGCCAGGACGTACCACCAGCGTACTTAAATACAAATCATGACGATTCCAGGTTTTATCGACCGGAATCGTCAGATCCAGCCCTTGAGCCGGAACATCAATCTCTTGCCACCACAGCGGCCCTTCACTGGACTCGACCATCGCATAACCTTTACCCGCCGTTGGCGCGGCAATATGCAACTTAATGGTATCGCCAGGGCGATAACTGGCTTTATCCAGTTTCAGCGTGACACGGTCGGGTCGCACGGCACCGCTCCCGTCGCTGTTGTCCTGCCAGCTATAGCCAGCCCAGAAACGCACACTACTGACCGCTTCATTCGGCGCTTTAACTTCCAGACGATAAGCGCCCCACTCTACCGGGAAACTGACCTTACCGGTTTCGTCCGCTTTCAGATCCAGAGTTTGTTCATTTTCGATCAGATCTTTTTGCTCAAACTGTGACTGCCAGCCTTCATATTCCGACCAGTTCCAGTAGTAATCGCGGCGTTCGCGAATCAGGCGCACCTGCAAGCCCGATACGGCTTTTTTCACGCCTTGCGCATCGCTATAAACGATGTCAAAAGCGGCGTTACTGCCTTCATCAACAATGGGCTGTTTCACCGTGCTGTCGGTGCGATAATCGTAAACCGATTTCGAGGCGAACTGCGGACGGATCCCCGGCAATGCATCAGCAGGCCAGATAGCCTGCTCAGCGCGGCGCGTCACCGGGCGACCGCCCGATTCCAACAAACTACCCTGGAAAATAACCTGTAATGGGGAATGCGTTTCCTTCCACTGGCTTTCTGTAGAAACTTCGCCACGCCCTTTATCATCCAGCGTCAACTGAACTTCATCCAGCGTGCGGGAAAGATTTTCGGCAGCTATATCGCCGAATTCGAAACCAGGTAAGGCTGACACAGCTTCACGCAGTGGGCGCAGGAAAAGTTGCCCTTGCAAAGTATTACCATTAGCAGGCGCACCATACAGGTAGTACCCCACCACGGAGAATCTCACTTCATCTTTCGGCGTTAGCGGGGTTTTCTCACCGGTCAGATTCAGCGCCATGCGCTCTGGCATAAAATCTTCGACGTGGAAATCCCACATCCGATACTGGTTATCGCCCGTGTTAGCGCGAATATGCCACATACCGGTTGCCGCATTGCTATCGAGTGGCCAGGTAAAGTGGTAGAGGCCATTCTCCGGCTGACTAACGACGCTCCTGAGTACCTGCCCGTCGGGTTTAATCACGTCTAACTTGATGGGTTGATCGGGCAATGCTTTACCATCTGCATCACGCAATAAACCATTGAGGATGACTGTTTCACCAGGGCGATAAAGATCGCGCGGGCCAAACATGAAAAACTGTTTGCTATAGCCTGGCGCGCCAGCAATGTTAAATTCTGCTAAGTCCAGCGCCGGAAGTTTTAAATCGAGTAGCGTTGTCTGACCGTCTTTACGCGCCAACAGTAATGCCGCGTTTTTATCATTTTCCAGCTGCACATGCCCCTGGGCATCACTGGTTGCCTGAGTCAGAGTCTGCCCTTTCTCATTTAATAAAGAGACTTCAATTCCTTGCTGGGCTGCGCCGTTTTCCAGACTTTGGGTAAAGATATCCAGACGATTGTGATAACGGTGAGCTGAAACGCCAATATCACTTAACGTAAACAGCGTCGCGGGATTACTGTAATCGTAACGTCCAGCCTGATTCATCACAGCCAGATACACGCCCGCCTGCTGAAGCGGTTTGATATCGCCCAGCGGCAGCAATAATTTTTCACGGGTGTTACGCGCAGGATTGAGATCAAACCGTCCGGTGTAGACCAGATCCGCCATCTGCAGCAGTTTATCTGACTGCCAGTTCGCCAGCGAATTGCGGTATTCCCACTGGCTAATGAAAGCGGGCAGTGATTCTGGTTTCACACGGAAGAAGTTAACATCGACATTGTTAACGTTAAGCGCCATTACCGGCAGCCCTTCAACGACCTTACCAGGAAGCAACGAACCACGACTGGCAAAACCGACGCTGGGTTGGATATCGCGGGTAGTTATAGTTTTTTCGTCATCTTTACTAAAGGTTGCGTTATTGAGCGCTTTGACCTCCTTGCCAATAGTGACGATCAAATCACGTTTCGGTTCGAGGTGGCGTAAACGCAACTCTTTAAGATTATCTGACAGCTCCCAGGCACCATCCACTTTGCCGCTTTTCTTATCGACGACATGGATAACGCGTGAGAATTCCTGATCCGGGTCGAGAGGGATGGAGAATGTCAGCACCAGCGTGGCTGCGCCATCAAGTTGAACTTCAGAGAGATCCAGCAATGTCAGCGCCTTACCGGCACTCTGTTGGGCCAGTTTTTGTCGCTCTGGCGCGGAAAGTTTTGCTGAACTCACGTTTTCTGAAGAGGCCGCTTTAGTAACTTCAGAAGGCGCATCTTTTTTCACCGCTGTTGGCGCGTTATCGTTGTTGTCGCACCCTGCCAGCGCCAGCATTAGCATGCAGGCGGCTACGCGTAACTTTTTCATTTTTCATCCCTGCCACAATGGCCCGTTAGCAACGTCGAATAATTATTATGCGTGAGAATTTACGTTATGTAATTCAGTATCACGCCCATACAATCCGAATTTTAGTGAGAATTGTGGCTCAGACAGCCAAATCAGCCTCTTTTGCTTGTCGCCTTTCACTAAACATCCGACAATTTAGCCTAACCCCGGCAAAAATGGAGATGCCTATGTCCACGACATGGTTTGTAGGAGCCGACTGGCTCGCCGAACATATTGATGACCCGGAAATTCAGATTATCGATGCCCGCATGGCGTCGCCTGGACAGGAAGATCGTAACGTTGCTCAGGAGTATCTGAATGGACATATTCCCGGCGCAGTGTTTTTTGATATAGAAGCGCTTTCTGATCACACTTCCCCGCTTCCGCACATGCTGCCGCGCCCGGAAACGTTCGCCGTGGCGATGCGTGAATTAGGCGTTAACCAGGATAAGCACCTGATTGTCTATGACGAAGGTAATCTTTTCTCAGCCCCACGAGCATGGTGGATGCTGCGCACCTTTGGTGTAGAGAAAGTGTCGATTCTGGGTGGTGGACTTGCAGGCTGGCAGCGTGATGATCTGCTATTAGAAGAAGGCGCAGTAGAGCTGCCGGAAGGAGAGTTTAACGCCGCGTTTAATCCTGAAGCCGTGGTGAAAGTAACCGATGTGTTATTGGCAAGCCATGAAAATACGGCGCAAATTATCGATGCCCGCCCGGCTGCACGTTTTAACGCAGAAGTTGATGAACCTCGCCCAGGTTTACGTCGCGGACATATTCCCGGTGCACTAAATGTTCCGTGGACGGAACTGGTGCGCGAAGGTGAACTAAAAACGACCGATGAACTGGATGCGATATTTTTTGGTCGCGGCGTAAGTTATGACAAACCTATTATCGTCAGCTGCGGCTCTGGTGTAACGGCAGCCGTGGTTTTGTTGGCACTCGCGACACTTGATGTGCCAAACGTGAAACTGTACGACGGCGCATGGAGTGAATGGGGCGCACGAGCAGATTTACCAGTTGAGCCAGAGAAATAAGCTTTTAACAGGCAATAAAAAACCGCCGAATCTGGCGGTTTTTTATTGCTGGTCTGGTTCGCGGCCTTTCCAGCAGATTGGCTTGTGTTGCATGAGCAACGCAGGTGCTTCACAGCAAAGCAATACTCGCCAGTAACTCTCTTTTTGTCAAGCGAAAGAGAGTAATCATTGTTTATTTAGCGTATTATCGACACCGGCCCTTTCCGCCGTGTTCGGTAATAAAATAACCTGGCTTATTAGTCCGAATTCAGAAAAATATAAACAAATCCTGCTCAAAATTAAAAATACTAACCGGTAAAAGATATTACTTAAACATGTAAATTCACTTTCCTTTAAAAAACAAAAAACCGCCAAAATCAGGCGGTTATTTGTTGCTGGTTTGGTTCGCGGCCTTTCCAGCAGATTGTATTACCGTAGTAATGCAAGCGCGTCTCAGCGGACACAATACTCGCCAGTAACTCTCTTTTTGTCAAGTAAAAGAGAGTTATTATTGTTCTGTTAGTGTATTATCCACTGCGGACCTTTCCGCCGTCTCGCAAGCGGGCGCTGGCTTAAGGAAAGGATGTTCCGCGACCGTTAGAGCAAGCGCGTCTCAGCGCTTGCTATCGCGGCAATATCGCCAGTGGTGCTGTCGTGATGCGGTCTTCGCATGGACCGCACAATGAAGATACGGTGCTTTTGTATCGTACTTATTGTTTCTGGTGCGCTGTTAAGCGAGGTAAATAATAACCGGAGTCTCTCCGGCAACAATTTACTGGCGGTTAACAACCTTCAGAGCAGCAAGTAAGCCCGAATGCCGCCCTTTGGGGCGGCATATTTTAGATTATCCGGTTCTGTTTAAAGTCACGCAAAAAACCACCCCAGCGACGTTCATAGAATGGCGCAATATGTTCGGTAATAAAGTGGCTAATTCCTTTTTCCCCTTTTTTCACCTGACAAATATCGATGGGTTCATCGCCAGGTAATGTATCGGTCGCTACACTTCCCGCCGCCTGAATAATTTCTTCGATATCACCATCGGCTTCAATGCCAATAAGTAAATTAGGCTGTGCCTCTTCGTTCTCTTTAATTGAACAAATAAAAGCACGCTTCACCGGCTTAATGGTTTTAAATAAGGTGGTGAGTGAATCAATCATTTGTGCTGGTGGCTCTGCGACTTCCGATAATATCAGCGATTCACCGCCTTCCAGTACTTCCTGGCTGCTCAGCGGATTTCCTTCTTCACCAATCAGCAAACTGATTTCACGCGGCATAAATTCTTTACCGGTTGGCAGTTTGGCATTAAGGAAGAGCGTTTCGCCAAGGGTCATCTCAAACAATGTGCGAACGGGCATTACGACAAATGCCTGTTCGTCTTCAACCGCCTGTTGAAGTGCTTCTAACGAGGTAAAAAAAGGAATGACGCTGGTGCAGTCTTCTTTTTCCCAGTGCTGTAAATCAAGCGCGCTATCTTCAACCACAGCCTCGCCCTGCGCCGCCGTACCCGGCACCCAGACGGTGGATTCCAGTAGAGTACGGAAAAAGGCCGGGCGGTGCGCCGGTTCGGTTGCTGCTTTTTCCAGCAGGTCTTCAAGTTCGTTTTTTGTTTCGGACATAAGAACCACAATTCATTCAACGTTCGGGGCACAAGTGCCTGATGCGCTACGCTTATCAGGCCTACAAGGGAATCTCAATCTATTGGATTTTCGCAATTTTGTAGGCCAAATAAGACGTTTACGCCGTTAACAGATTAGCAATCGTGCGCACACCTAGCCCGGTCGCGCCCGCAGACCACTGTTCAACCGGCGCTTTACGGTAAGTCGCCGAGCAGTCGATATGCAGCCAGCCTTGCTGATAGTTCTCAACAAAGTGCGACAGGAAGCCCGCCGCCGTGCTTGCACCTGCCGGATACGCCGCGCTTCCGGTATTGTTCAGTTCGGCAAAGTTAGACGGCAGCTGGCTGCGGTGGAACTCCGCCAGCGGCAGACGCCAGAATGGTTCATTCTCCTGCGCGGCACTCGCCAGCAAGCGAGCGGCAAGCGCATCGTCAAAACTGAACAGCGCGTGATAATCATTACCCAGCGCGGTTTTCGCCGCCCCGGTGAGGGTCGCCGCATCAATGATCAGTTCCGGTTTCTGCGCACTGGCATCAATCAGGCCATCGGCCAGCACCAGACGCCCTTCCGCATCGGTGTTCATCACTTCAACTTTTTTACCGTTGCGATAGGTAATGATATCGCCCAGCTTGAACGCATTGCCGCTGATCAGGTTATCCGCACAGCAGAGGAACAGCTTCACGCGCTTGTTCAGTCCGCGCGTAATGGCAAACGCCAGCGCTCCGGTAACCGTTGCCGCGCCGCCCATGTCCGACTTCATCGAGTCCATAAATGCGGTCTGTTTGATACTGTAGCCGCCGGAATCAAAGGTGATGCCTTTACCAACCAGGCACGCGTACACTGGCGCTTCTTTATCGCCTGTTGGGTTGTAATCCAGCGCCAGCAATACCGGGGAACGTTCTGAACCGCGCCCGACCGTGTGCAGCCCCATATAACCTTGATCACGCAGATCTTCGCCTTTGGTGATCCGGTAAGTCACACGATCGCCCGCGACATTGCTGATCAGATCAACAGCACGCTGTGCCAGTTGCGATGGCCCCAGTTCTTCCGCCGGTGCGTTGATGGTGTCACGCACCCAGTCGATGATCATCAGGCGGTTATCCAGTTCCTGCCGTTGGGCATCGTCCAGATCCGGCCACTCCACTTTACGTGTGCCTTTCGGGGCTTTGTAACCTTGCCAGAATGCCCAGCAGCGATCCGCATCCCAGTCTTCACCGCTTAACTGAACATGCTTGATGCCCAGACCGTCAATCTTGCGCGCCGCACGCTGGATCAGCCCCAGATCGTCTGTCCCGTTCAAATGCAGGGTAATGCCATCATTATTAATGCTGTAAGTCGCTTTTTCTCCCCAGCGCGCGTCGGCAGGTTGGGTAGAAAGGGTAATTTTCATCGCTTCTGTCATTTTAGTTATCCTTATTCGTTTAACAGCAAAACGGGCTACCCCCAGGCAGCCCGTTCATTCACTCGGCTTCGTCCAGCCAGACTAACAAAATCGCTTCGAGGATTTTCTCGTTGGATGCCTGCGGGTCGTCGTCGAAATCTTCCAGATCGCAAATCCACTGATGCATATCGGTGAATCGAACCGTTTTCGGATCAAGATCGGGATACGCATCGTACAGTGCTTCGCCAATTTCGCGGCTATCGGTCCACTTAAGTCCCATACTAACCTCTGTTAATGCTCACGCGCATGGTTGATAGTGTAACGCGGGATTTCGACCACTAAATCTTCGTCGGTAACGCGCGCCTGGCAGCTTAAACGGCTTTCCGGCTCCAGTCCCCAGGCTTTGTCCAGCATGTCGTCTTCCTGCTCTGAGCTTTCCGGCAGCGAGTCAAAACCTTCGCGAACGATGCAGTGGCAGGTGGTGCAAGCACAGGATTTTTCACAGGCGTGTTCAATCTCGATACCGTTACGCAGCGCAACGTCGAGAATGGTTTCACCACTATTCGCTTCCAGAACAGCGCCATCAGGGCAGAGATCCTGATGAGGCAAAATAACAATCTTTGGCATATTAAACCTCGTCCACGGAATGGCCTTTCAGCGCACGACGAACCGACTGGTCCATGCGGCGAGCGGCGAAATCCTGGGTTTGTTTGTCTACGTTTTTAATCGCTTGTTCGATGGCGTCAACATCATCGCCCTGCGCCACTTCACTCAGGTGAGCGGCAGCATCGTCAATGACCTGACGCTCTGCGGTGCTTAACAGCGCGGCATCAGCAGCCAGCGCGCCGTGCAGGCTTTCCAGCACACGCGCCGCTTCTACTTTTTGTTCTGCCAGCATTCGGGCTTTTACGTCCTGCTCGGCATAGCTCATTGAGTCTTTGATCATCGAAGCGATTTCGCTATCGGTCAGACCGTAAGACGGTTTGACCTGAATAGACGCCTCAACGCCGGTGGATTTCTCCATCGCCGTCACGCTCAAAAGACCGTCGGCATCGACCTGGAACGTCACGCGAATATGCGCGCCGCCAGCCGGTAGCGCCGGAATACCACGCAGCGCAAAACGCGCCAGCGAGCGGCAGTCCTGCACCAGTTCGCGCTCACCCTGCATTACATGGATAGACATCGCCGTCTGACCATCTTTAAAGGTGGTGAAATCCTGAGCGCGCGCCACCGGAATAGTGGTATTACGCGGAATCACTTTCTCCACCAGGCCGCCCATCGTTTCGAGGCCCAGCGACAGCGGGATCACATCCAGCAACAGCATTTCGCTGTCCGGCTTGTTACCCACCAGAATATCCGCCTGAATCGCCGCGCCAATAGCGACGACTTTATCCGGGTCGATAGAAGTCAGCGGTGGACGACCGAAAAATTCGCCTACTCGTTCACGCACCAGCGGCACGCGAGTAGAACCGCCAACCATCACCACTTCCAGCACTTCATCAGCTTCTACGCCAGCGTCTTTCAGCGCGCGACGACAAGCCAGTAAGGTTCGTTTTACCAGTGGCGCGATCAGTTCATTGAATTGTTCACGGCTGATTTCGCCCTGCCAGCCCGCAACGTTAACGGTCACGGAGTCCGCATCGCTCAGCGCGATTTTGGCTGCAATGGCGGTATCCAGCAGTTCACGCTGAACGCGGTTATCGCTACGATCAGGAATGCCCGCCTTCTCGCGAATGTAATCCGCCAGCAGATGGTCGAAATCATCGCCGCCGAGCGCGGAATCACCGCCGGTTGCCAGCACTTCAAACACGCCGCGACTTAAGCGCAGAATGGAAATATCAAACGTCCCGCCACCGAGGTCATAAACGGCGATCACGCCTTCCTGACCGGAATCCAGCCCGTAGGCGATAGCCGCAGCGGTCGGTTCGTTAAGTAAGCGCAGAACATGTAACCCCGCCAGACGCGCCGCGTCTTTGGTGCCCTGACGTTGGGCATCGTCAAAGTACGCCGGAACGGTGATAACTACACCATCCAGCTCGCCTGCCAGGGCTTCAGTTGCCCGCGCCGCCAGTGCTTTGAGGATGTCCGCAGAAACGCGCACCGGGTTCAGCAGCCCCGCCGCCGTTTCAATCATCGGCAGGCCGTTTTCGCTAGCCTGGAATTGATAAGGCAGATGCGGATAGCGTTGCTGGATATCAGCCAGCGAGCGCCCCATCAGGCGTTTAACAGAACTAATGGTGTTGGCGGTGTCAAGCGCTGCGTTAGTACGCGCGTCATAACCCACCGAATGCCCTTGCTGTTGATAGTGAACAACAGACGGCAGCAGGTGACGGCCTTCATGGTCGGCTAACGTTTCGGCCTGACCGCTGCGCACTGTCGCCACCAGCGAGTTGGTTGTGCCCAGGTCAATACCGGCCGCCAGACGACGCTGATGCGGCGCAGCACTCAAACCAGGTTCACTAATTTGTAATAAGGCCATGTTTAGCTTCCAGAAATTAAAAATCGAGCAGTTTTTCTTCGAGTTGTTCGGCACTGCTTCGCAGTTTATCGAGAAAACGCAGCTTACGCACGGTATCCGCCGCCGCGTCCCACGTCTCGTTGTCTAACTGTTCAACCATCAACTGATGGCGGGTATCAAACATCTTTTTCACACGTTTGATAAAGCTTTCCAGCCGCGCTTCATCTTTCGCCTGTTCGATCTCGTCCAGTTCTTCGCGCAGTTCCAGCTGTTCCATCAGGAACGCGGTGTCGCGCACAGTATGCTGCTCGCTGGCGAGATCAAAACCGTGCAAAGAAAGCAAATATTCCGCGCGCATTAACGGATGACGCAGCGTTTGCCAGGCCTGGTTAATGGTTGCAGATTGCTGTACGGCGGCGAGTTGTTCCGCCTGGCTTCCGCTGGCGAATTTATCAGGATGATACTGACGTTGTAGATCCTGAAAACGCAGGCTCAGCGCCTGGGTATCGAGTTGATAACGGGCAGGCAAGCCAAAGAGGGTGAAGTAATCCATAACATTCTCAGGGCTGCGATCCGCCGCGATAACGGCGAATCAGGTAAAACAAACCCCACGCGCAGGCGACCACGGTGGGGTTATCGGTATGCGCATCAAACGTGGAAGCTTTCGCCGCAACCACACTCATCTTTAACGTTCGGGTTGGTGAATTTAAACCCTTCGTTCAGGCCTTCTTTTACGAAGTCCAGCTGCGTACCGTCCAGAAATTGCAGGCTTTTGCCATCGACCACGACTTTCACGCCTTTGTCTTCAAACACGATGTCTTCCGGCGTCGGTTCGTCAACAAATTCCAGTACATAAGCCATACCTGAACATCCGGAGGTTCTCACGCCCAGACGCAGGCCAAACCCTTTGCCGCGGTTAGCCAGAAAGGTATTTACTCGCGCTGCTGCACTGTCGCTCAGTGTAATCGACATAACCAAACCTCAACTCTTATTTTGCTTCACGTTTGCTTTTATAGTCCGCAATGGCGGCTTTGATCGCGTCTTCTGCCAGAATAGAACAGTGAATTTTCACCGGCGGCAGTTCAAGTTCTTCAGCAATATCGGTGTTTTTGATCGCCTGCGCTTCGTCGAGAGACTTCCCTTTCACCCATTCGGTGACCAGGGAGCTGGAAGCGATAGCAGAACCGCAGCCGTAAGTTTTAAAACGCGCGTCTTCAATGATACCTTCATCGTTGACTTTAATCTGCAACTTCATCACGTCGCCACAGGCCGGTGCACCCACCATGCCGCTGCCGACGTTCTCGTCGTTGTTGTCAAAGGAACCCACGTTACGTGGATTCTCGTAATGGTCGATAACTTTTTCGCTGTAAGCCATTATAAATTCTCCTGATTCCGATACCGATTAATGATGTGCCCATTCGATGCTGTTCAGATCCACGCCCTGCTTGTACATTTCCCACAGCGGAGAAAGGTCACGCAGACGACCGATGGATTTACGAACTAACTCGATGGTGTAGTCGATCTCTTCTTCAGTAGTAAAACGACCTAAAGAGAAACGGATAGAGCTATGTGCCAGCTCGTCGTTCAGCCCCAGCGCGCGCAGCACGTAGGACGGTTCGAGGCTTGCTGACGTACAGGCGGAACCTGAAGAAACCGCGAGGTCTTTCAGCGCCATAATCAGCGACTCACCTTCAACGTAGTTGAAGCTGACGTTGAGAATGTTCGGCGCACCGTGTTCCAGGTCACCGTTCAGGTAAACTTCTTCGATATCTTTGATGCCGTTCCACAGACGGTTACGCAGGCCGCGCAGACGTTCCATCTCGGTCGCCATCTCTTCTTTTGCGATGCGATAGGCTTCGCCCATACCAACGATCTGGTGAACAGGCAGAGTGCCGGAACGCATACCGCGCTCGTGACCGCCGCCGTGCATTTGCGCTTCGATGCGTACGCGCGGTTTACGACGCACATACAGCGCACCGATACCTTTCGGGCCATAGATTTTGTGACCGGAGAATGACATCAGGTCAACTTTCAACTGGCTCAGGTCGATAGGCAGTTTGCCCACGCTCTGGGTTGCATCAACGTGATAGATAATGCCGCGAGCACGGCACATTTCGCCGATAGCCGCGATATCCTGCACCACGCCGATTTCGTTATTTACGTGCATGATGGAAACGAGGATGGTGTCGTCACGCATCGCTGCTTCCAGTTCTTTCAGGTCGATAATGCCATTACGCTGCGGTGCCAGGTAGGTGACTTCGAAACCTTCGCGCTCCAGTTGACGGCAGGTATCCAGTACCGCTTTGTGTTCGGTTTTACTGGTGATGATGTGCTTGCCTTTTTTCTGATAAAAGTTGGCTGCACCTTTGATCGCCAGGTTGTCAGATTCGGTTGCACCAGAGGTAAAGACGATTTCACGCGGGTCAGCGCCGACCAGATCGGCAATCTGATTACGGGCGATATCTACCGCTTCTTCAGCCTGCCAGCCGAAACGGTGAGAACGGGAGGCCGGGTTACCAAAGGTTCCGTCCATCGTCATAAACTGCATCATTTTCTCGGCAACACGCGGGTCCACCGGCGTGGTTGCGGAGTAGTCGAGATAAATCGGTAATTTCATTGCTCTATAAACTCCGTACATCACTCAATGCAAGGAACCAGGCTACCGGCTGGATGTACGACCGTGTTTACGGAGCGCGATACGCCCCGGCCTGATTCTGAATTCTTTTTATTAAGCGCGTAACTTAACGTCGATCGCGTCTTGTGTGCGGGTGCGTGGCGCGTCGTGAGTATGCTGACGACCAGACACATCCAGCACTTCCTGGTTATTAACCAGTTCGCCTAAAGTAATGTTGTTGAGAAAACCAGTGAGACGGTCGCTCAAATCACGCCACAGCGCGTGGGTCAGGCATTTATCGCCGCCCTGGCAGCCGCCTTTACCCTGACAACGGGTGGCATCTACAGATTCGTCAACGGCGCTAATCACTTCGCCAACGGCGATGCTGCTGGCATCTTTGCCTAACAGATAACCACCGCCTGGTCCACGTACGCTGGAAACCAGACCATTTTTACGCAGACGGGAAAACAGTTGTTCCAGATAAGAAAGGGAAATTCCCTGACGTTCGGAAATATCAGCCAACGGTACCGGGCCCGCTTCAGAGTTGAGCGCAACGTCAAGCATTGCGGTCACGGCATAGCGCCCTTTAGATGTCAGTCTCATGTCTTACTTCACCTCAAACTCGCCCCTGCCCGGGGTTTTTTATTGTAAAAGTGGGGGTATTGCATAGCAGGGTCAAGTCTGACATTCCCGAGTAAATTGGTCAACTATTTACTTGACTGATTTAGTCGGGTATTTAACCTTCAGTGCCATTTTTTATCGTGGCGTTTGTACCTGTTGTCGGATGCGGTGTGAACACCTTATCCGACCTGGGATTCCGTGCACTTACAGGCCTGATAAGACGCGTTAAGCATCGCATCAGGCAACCACTGTTATTCGGCCTTGTTACCTTTATTCTGCTGCTCAATAGAAGCCAGAATCCCGCGCAGGATATTCAATTCCTGGCTTTCCGGGCGTGCACGGGTAAACAGACGACGCAATTTATTCATCACCTGCCCCGGATGGTTTTCACGAATAAAACCGGTTGCCAGCAGCGTTTGTTCCAGATGACCATAAAAACGCTCCAGATCATCGACCAGCGGATACGGCGTCTCTTCATGCTCGGCCTGCTCACCATTTTCCTGAGTTGCCAGCCAGGCCATGCGCACTTCATAGGCAATAACCTGAACCGCCATCGCCAGATTCAGCGAACTGTATTCCGGGTTAGCGGCAATCGCGACATGATAATGGCATTTCTGCAACTCTTCATTGGTCAAGCCGACGCGCTCGCGACCAAAAACCAGCGCCACCGGGGTATTTGCCGCTTCAGCGACGCTTTTCAGACCGCATTCGCGCGGGTCGAGCATCGGCCACGGCAGCGTGCGGGAGCGTGCGCTGGTGCCCACCACCAGGCTACAACCGGCTAACGCTTCGTCGAGCGTATCGACGATGTGAGCATTACCAATCACATCGCTGGCCCCTGCTGCCAGGGCAATCGCCTGGGAGTCAGGTTTCACCAGTGGATTAACCAGCCACAGATTGGTTAATCCCATTGTTTTCATGGCACGGGCAACAGACCCCATATTGCCGGTGTGTGACGTCTCCACCAGCACAATTCGAATATTTTGCAGCATTGTCTTTCTTCATCTAAAGATTATTCACGCATCTTATCATAAAACGAAGACAGATGCCGATCTCGCTGCTATACTCTGCGCCGTTTTCCCGTTCTTTAACATCCAGTGAGAGAGACCGATGCATCCGATGCTGAACATCGCCGTGCGCGCAGCGCGCAAGGCGGGTAATTTAATTGCCAAAAACTATGAAACCCCGGACGCTGTAGAAGCGAGCCAGAAAGGCAGTAACGACTTCGTGACCAACGTAGATAAAGCTGCCGAAGCGGTGATTATCGACACGATTCGTAAATCTTACCCACAGCACACCATCATCACCGAAGAAAGCGGTGAACTTGAAGGTACTGATCAGGATGTTCAATGGGTTATCGATCCACTGGATGGCACTACCAACTTTATCAAACGTCTGCCGCACTTCGCGGTATCTATCGCCGTTCGTATCAAAGGCCGCACTGAAGTTGCTGTGGTTTACGATCCTATGCGTAACGAACTGTTCACCGCCACTCGCGGTCAGGGCGCACAGCTGAACGGCTACCGTCTGCGCGGCAGCACCGCTCGCGATCTCGACGGTACTATTCTGGCGACCGGCTTCCCGTTCAAAGCAAAACAGTACGCCACCACCTACATCAACATCGTCGGCAAACTGTTCAACGAATGTGCAGACTTCCGTCGTACCGGTTCTGCGGCGCTGGATCTGGCTTACGTTGCTGCGGGTCGCGTTGACGGTTTCTTTGAAATCGGTCTGCGTCCGTGGGATTTCGCGGCAGGCGAGCTGCTGGTTCGTGAAGCGGGCGGCATCGTCAGCGACTTCACCGGTGGTCATAACTACATGCTGACCGGTAACATCGTTGCTGGTAACCCACGCGTTGTTAAAGCCATGCTGGCGAACATGCGTGACGAGTTAAGCGACGCCCTGAAGCGTTAATGACTCTGGCGGGTGATGTCACTCACCCGCCCTCGTCTTTCAGGCGCTATTCCGAAATACTTCCTCACCGCTTTACTTTCTTTCGCCACTCTCCCACCATCTTTCCCCGATTAATGGATGATAAAGAAGTCGCAAGGAAAGGTTATGGCGCTGCCAGTGAACAAACGCGTTCTCAAAATTCTGTTTATTCTCTTTGTTGTTGCCTTCTGCATTTATTTAATACCGCGCATCGCCATCAATTTTTTCTATTACCCTGACGACAAAATCTACGGCCCCGATCCCTGGTCAGCCGAATCAGTAGAATTCACCGCTAAAGATGGCACTCGCCTACATGGTTGGTTTATCCCTTCTGCAACTGGCCCCGCTGAAAAGGCCATTGCCACCATTATTCATGCTCACGGCAATGCCGGAAATATGTCCGCCCACTGGCCGCTGGTCAGTTGGTTACCCGAGCGTAATTTCAACGTTTTTATGTTTGATTATCGCGGGTTTGGTAAATCAAAAGGCACGCCGTCCCAGGCCGGATTGCTGGACGATACGCAAAGTGCCATCAATGTGGTGCGCCATCGCAGTGATGTAAACCCACAACGGCTGGTGCTGTTCGGGCAGAGTATTGGCGGGGCGAATATTTTGGATGTTATTGGTCAGGGTGATCGTGAAGGCATACGTGCGGTGATCCTCGACTCCACATTTGCCTCTTATGCGACCATCGCCAACCAGATGATCCCCGGCAGTGGCTACTTACTTGATGAGAGTTACAGCGGCGAAAATTACATCGCCAGCGTCAGCCCGATCCCGCTTTTACTGATTCACGGTAAAGCTGATCACGTTATCCCATGGCAGCACAGCGAAAAGTTGTATAGCCTGGCAAAAGAGCCAAAACGGTTGATCCTAATCCCGGATGGCGAACACATTGATGCTTTTTCCGATCGTCACGGCGATGTTTATCGCGAACAGATGGTGGATTTTATCCTTAGCGCGTTGAATCCGCAGAACTAACCCATGATCGCTAGCACGATAATCATTCACAAAACCACCTTAAGACATGCTAATCCACTGGTCAGAACAGTTTAAGATGAGAAAAATTCTGTGACGCTTGCCAACATTTCTGATGATTAGCATTCCCTTCGCCATTTCCCTGAGCAAACTTTAGCTATTCTTATCAATTATGCTTATGGGAGATCTACAGATGATGCCTACGCTTGCTCCACCATCTGTCCTTTCGGCTCCCCAGCGCCGCTGCCAGATCTTGCTGACGCTCTTTCAGCCGGGGTTGACCGCCACCACGGCAACTTTCAGCGAGCTTAATGGTGTGGATGATGATATTGCCAGTCTTGATATCAGCGAAACAGGACGGGAGATCCTGCGCTATCATCAACTCACACTGACTACTGGTTATGACGGTAGCTACCGGGTTGAAGGTACAGTGCTTAACCAACGTTTGTGTTTATTTCACTGGCTACGACGTGGTTTCCGTCTGTGTCCGTCATTTATTACCAGCCATTTCACCCCCGCCCTGAAGAGTGAACTGAAGCGGCGCGGAATTGCGCGTAACTTTTACGACGATACCAATCTACAAGCGTTAGTGAATCTCTGCTCCCGACGGCTGCAAAAACGCTTTGAAACGCGCGATATTCATTTCCTGTGTCTGTATCTGCAATATTGTTTGCTGCAACACCACGCTGGAATTACGCCTCAGTTTAATCCGCTCCAACGTCGCTGGGCGGAATCCTGCCTTGAATTTCAGGTAGCGCAGGAAATTGGACGCCACTGGCAGCGTCGGGCGCTCCAGCCTGTACCGCCTGATGAGCCACTGTTTATGGCATTACTTTTTTCCATGTTGCGGGTTCCCGATCCACTGCGGGATGCGCATCAGCGGGACAGACAACTGCGTAAGTCTATCAAACGTCTGGTAAACCATTTTCGTGAGCTGGGAAATGTTCGTTTTTATGATGAACAGGGGTTATGCGATCAGCTTTATACCCACCTCGCCCAGGCGTTAAATCGCAGTTTGTTTGCCATCGGTATTGATAACACCCTGCCGGAAGAGTTCGCCCGCCTGTATCCACGCCTGGTGCGCACCACCCGCGCGGCGCTGGCCGGATTTGAAAGTGAATACGGCGTCCATCTTTCTGATGAGGAAAGCGGTCTGGTCGCGGTGATTTTCGGTGCCTGGCTAATGCAGGAAAACGACCTGCATGAGAAACAGATTATTCTACTGACCGGGAATGATAGCGAGCGAGAAGCGCAGATTGAGCAGCAGCTACGCGAACTAACGTTACTGCCGCTCAATATTAAACATATGTCGGTAAAGGCATTTTTGCAGACAGGCGCTCCGCGCAGCGCGGCACTGATTATTGCTCCTTATACCATGCCGTTACCGCTCTTTTCACCACCGCTGATCTATACGGACCTGACGTTGACAACACATCAACAGGAGCAGATCCGCAAAATGCTCGAATCAGCATGAGGGAACAACTTTCGGGCGCAAAAACATTGCCGGAAGCGCCACCAGCGCCATCACCCAGAACACGCCGTGGCCCAGATATTGATACAGGAAACCGGCGAAAACGGTCATGATCGCAATACTGCCGCCCATCGCGACGGCAGAGTAAACCGCCTGTAAACGGATGACTTCGCTACCCTGGCGAGCGGCAATATAGCGCATGGCGGCCAGGTGGCAGACCGTGAAGGTGCCGCAATGCAGAATTTGCACCACTATCAACCACGGCATCGCCGTCGTTGCTCCCATAATGCCCCAGCGCACTACGCCGCAAATCGCCGAGATCAACAGCATATCGCGTGCACTACAACGGCGGAAAAGTTTATTACTCAGCGCAAAGATAATGACTTCCGCCACCACGCCCAGCGACCACAAATAGCCCACCGCCGAGGCCGAGTAGCCAGCGGCCTGCCAGTAAATGGCGCTAAAACCGTAATAGGCCGCATGCGCCCCCTGCAATAAACAAACGCAGGCCAGAAAGCGCCAGTTCTGGCGAACCAGCGCCAACCACGCAGACCAACCGGTGCTCTCCTGCTGGCGGCTTGCCCCTTGTGGCTGAATCGTCGGACGGATGAGAAAGCCGAGCAGCATGGATGCCACGCCCAACGTTAACAGCGCGAGGATCACCCGATAATCAAACATAGTGACCAGTTTACCCGTCAACGCCGAGCCAATGACAAACGCCACCGAGCCCCACAATCGTACTTTGCCGTAATCAAGCGGGAACTGCTTTTGCCACGTATTCGCCAGTGCATCGGTCAACGGTACCAGCGGTGAGAAAAAGAGGTTAAAGCCAATCATCACCAGCATCAGCCACGCTACGTGCGCCCCCGCCCAGAAGGCGACAGCAAAGAGAAGTGTCAGCAGTGCCAGCACGCGCAAGGCGGAAATCAGGCGGGAAGGATCGCTGACGCGGGGCGCGATGAGCAAACTCCCGAGAAAACGGGCAACCAGACCTGCCCCCAATAACAGGCCGATGGTTTCTGGCGTTAAACCAATCCCCTTAAGCCAGACGCTCCAGAAAGGTAGAAAAATGCCGTAACTAAAAAAGTATGTGAAATAGCCGAGCGCCAACCAGCGCGTGGATTGCAAAACCATGAGTCCCTCCCGTCAGGAGGCGTTAGTCTGGGGTTAATCGAATGTTGGTGCAAGTTGAAAAATAAGAATATTCGAGCCTGCTTCCCGATGTCTGTAACACCAGTTCACAAGCACTAAAAAACTGCGATCCGCGACGCATGTTGCAAAAATAATGCGTAATTATGCCGTTACGCTTGCCAAACGTTCCTGCACAATGGCGATGAAATCGCGTAATGCCGGCTTCATCTCCCCTTTCTTCCACGCCATCAGTAAAGCAATGGAAGGCACATTTCCGGCAATGGGTCGAAATACCACCTGGCCGGTATTAAAATTATTCATATAACCGGGTATCAAAGTGACGCCCAGCCCCATCCCCACCAGATTCATGGTCACCAGAATATTCGTTGCCACCTGGACGATATTTGGCTGGCTGTTTTCTTGCGCAAACCACGCTTTAACGATCGGCGCAAGCGAACCGGAATACGCCGGATCAGTACTGACGAAATTCACACCATCCAGTTGCGCGGCAGTGATCTCTTTTTCATGTGCTAAAGGGTGATCAACCGGTAACACCACCACTAATGGTTCGTCAAAAAGCTCCAGATAATCAATCTCCGGGCTATAAACAGGATGGCGCATTAAGCCGACGTCGAGTTCACCACGGCGAATTTTTTCTTCCTGTTCCGTGGTGATTAAACTCACCAGCTCAATTAAGGTGTCTGGCTGTCTGAGACGAAACATCGGTAATACTTTTGGCAGTAAATTCACTTCCGCCGATGGCACAAAGCCAATGGTTAATTGTCTGTCTTCCTGAACAATTTTCCGCGCCCGTAATTTGGCATTTTCCGCTTGTTCGAGGATTGCCAGCGCGTCCTGGAGAAAACATTCTCCCGCCGCCGTCAACGCGACTTTGCGCTTATCCCTCACCAGCAACGGAACACCGACACAGTTTTCAAGATCGCGGATCTGGCTGCTTAACGAAGGCTGTGAGGTATGCAGTTTTTCCGCCGCACGGGTAAAGTTCAGTGCCTGCGCCACTGCGACGAAATAGCGTAAATGCCGTAGTTCCATCACCTTCCCCTTGTTATCGAAAAAACGTCTCAGCTGGTAGAAATTAACTATTTCACATATCAGCAACCAACCAGCAACATCCTTATGACACAAAAATAGAAGGTCAATACATCTTATCTTTCAGGATTAAAAAATATGACCACACCCTCAGATTTGAACATTTACCAACTGATTGACACCCAAAACGGTCGGGTCACTCCGCGTATTTATACCGACCCGGACATTTATCAACTGGAGCTTGAGCGCATTTTCGGTCGTTGCTGGCTATTTCTCGCCCACGAAAGCCAGATCCCAAAACCCGGTGATTTCTTTAACACCTACATGGGAGAAGATGCGGTTGTCGTAGTGCGTCAGAAAGACGGCAGCATCAAGGCGTTTCTCAACCAATGCCGCCACCGGGCCATGCGTGTGAGTTATGCAGATTGCGGCAACACGCGCGCCTTTACCTGCCCGTATCACGGCTGGTCTTATGGCATTAACGGCGAGTTGATCGATGTACCGCTGGAACCTCGCGCCTACCCACAAGGGTTGTGTAAATCCCACTGGGGACTAAACGAAGTTCCTTGTGTGGAGAGTTATAAAGGGCTGATTTTTGGCAACTGGGATACCAGCGCACCGGGCCTGCGTGATTACCTTGGTGACATTGCCTGGTATCTGGATGGCATGCTGGATCGTCGCGAAGGCGGCACCGAAATTGTCGGCGGCGTACAAAAGTGGGTGATCAACTGCAACTGGAAATTCCCGGCAGAGCAGTTCGCCAGTGACCAGTATCATGCTCTGTTCAGCCATGCTTCTGCCGTTCAGGTATTAGGGGCGAAAGATGATGGCAGCGATAAGCGTCTCGGTGATGGACAAACTGCCCGCCCGGTGTGGGAAACCGCCAAAGATGCGCTGCAGTTTGGTCAGGACGGTCACGGCAGCGGTTTCTTCTTTACTGAAAAACCGGATGCTAATGTCTGGGTCGATGGCGCAGTTTCCAGCTATTACCGCGAAACCTATGCCGAAGCAGAACAACGTTTAGGTGAAGTTCGCGCCCTGCGCCTGGCGGGTCATAACAATATTTTCCCCACGCTTTCATGGCTCAACGGCACTGCCACGCTCCGCGTCTGGCATCCGCGCGGCCCTGATCAAGTCGAAGTGTGGGCGTTCTGTATTACTGACAAAGCCGCCTCCGATGAAGTTAAAGCCGCTTTTGAAAACAGCGCCACTCGTGCTTTTGGTCCTGCTGGTTTTCTCGAGCAGGATGACTCGGAGAACTGGTGTGAAATCCAGAAATTGCTGAAAGGTCACCGCGCCCGCAACAGCAAACTGAGTCTGGAAATGGGGCTTGGTCAGGAAAAGCGTCGCGACGACGGCATTCCTGGCATTACTAACTATATCTTCTCAGAAACGGCCGCTCGTGGAATGTACCAACGCTGGGCCGATCTCCTGAGTAGCGAAAGCTGGCAGGAAGTGCTCGATAAAACCGCCGCTTACCAGCAGGAGGTGATGAAATGAGTGCGCAAGTTTCACTGGAGTTACATCACCGCATTAGCCAGTTTCTCTTTCACGAAGCCAGTCTGCTGGATGACTGGAAATTTCGTGACTGGCTGGCACAGCTCGACGAAGAGATTCGTTACACCATGCGCACCACAGTTAACGCGCAAACACGCGACCGCCGCAAAGGCATTCAGCCGCCGACGACCTGGATTTTCAATGACACCAAAGACCAGCTGGAACGGCGAATCGCCCGTCTGGAAACGGGTATGGCTTGGGCAGAAGAGCCGCCGTCACGCACTCGTCACTTAATCAGCAACTGCCAGGTAAGCGAAACCGACATCCCAAACGTATTTGCCGTGAGGGTGAATTATCTGCTTTATCGGGCACAAAAAGAGCGCGATGAAACATTCTATGTTGGAACGCGTTTCGACAAAGTTCGCCGTCTGGAAGATGACAACTGGCGCTTGCTGGAACGGGATATCGTCCTGGATCAAGCGGTAATCACTTCCCATAACCTGAGTGTACTGTTCTGATGAATCGAATTTATGCGTGTCCCGTTGCGGATGTGCCGGAGGGTGAGGCTCTCCGGATCGATACCTCGCCCGTCATCGCCCTGTTCAACGTTGGCGGCGAGTTTTATGCCATTAACGATCGTTGCAGCCATGGTAATGCGTCAATGTCAGAAGGGTATCTGGAAGATGACGCCACGGTGGAGTGCCCGCTACACGCCGCCAGTTTTTGCCTGAAAACGGGGAAAGCGTTATGCCTGCCCGCCACCGATCCGCTCACCACTTATCCAGTACACGTTGAAGGTGGTGACATTTTCATCGACTTACCGGAGGCGCAGCCATGAGCGATCTGCATAACGAGTCCATTTTTATTACCGGCGGCGGATCGGGATTAGGGCTGGCGCTGGTCGAGCGATTTATCGAAGAAGGCGCGCAGGTTGCCACGCTGGAACTGTCGGCGGCAAAAGTCGCCAGTCTGCGTCAGCGATTTGGCGAACATATTCTGGCGGTGGAAGGTAACGTGACCTGTTATGCCGATTATCAACGCGCGGTCGATCAGATCCTGACTCGTTCCGGCAAGCTGGATTGTTTTATCGGCAATGCAGGCATCTGGGATCACAATGCCTCACTGGTTAATACTCCCGCAGAGACGCTCGAAACCGGCTTCCACGAGCTGTTTAACGTCAACGTACTCGGTTACCTGCTGGGCGCAAAAGCCTGCGCTCCGGCGTTAATCGCCAGTGAAGGCAGCATGATTTTCACACTGTCAAATGCCGCCTGGTATCCTGGCGGCGGTGGCCCGCTGTACACCGCCAGTAAACATGCCGCAACCGGACTTATTCGCCAACTGGCTTATGAACTGGCACCGAAAGTGCGGGTGAATGGCGTCGGCCCGTGTGGTATGGCCAGCGACCTGCGCGGCCCACAGGCGCTCGGGCAAAGTGAAACCTCGATAATGCAGTCTCTGACGCCGGAGAAAATTGCCGCCATTTTACCGCTGCAATTTTTCCCGCAACCGGCGGATTTTACGGGGCCGTATGTGATGTTGGCATCGCGGCGCAATAATCGCGCATTAAGCGGTGTGATGATCAACGCTGATGCGGGTTTAGCGATTCGCGGCATTCGCCACGTAGCGGCTGGGCTGGATCTTTAAGGAAGTACGATGAAAGAAAAAACGATCATTATTGTCGGTGGCGGGCAAGCGGCGGCAATGGCTGCGGCCTTGCTACGCCAGCAAGGGTTCAGCGGTGAGCTGCATCTGTTTTCCGATGAGCAACATCTTCCTTATGAACGCCCCCCGCTCTCGAAATCCATGTTGCTGGAAGATTCCCCACAGTTGCAGTCTGTGTTACCCGCTCACTGGTGGCAGGAAAACAATGTTCATCTGCATTCCGGTGTAACCATCAAAACATTGGGCCGCGACACACAAGAGTTAGTGTTAGCTAACGGCGAAAGCTGGCACTGGGATCAGCTTTTTATAGCAACCGGCGCGGCAGCTCGACCGCTGCCGTTGCTTGATGCACTGGGAGAACGCTGCTTTACCCTGCGCCATGCCGGTGATGCCGCCAGACTGCGAGAAGTTCTGCAGCCCGAACGGTCAGTCGTGATTGTCGGTGCCGGAACTATTGGTCTGGAACTGGCTGCCAGCGCCACGCAGCGTGGATGTAAGGTGACAGTGATTGAACTGGCGGCAAGCGTCATGGGCCGTAATGCACCACCGCCCGTGCAACGCTATCTTTTACCGCGCCATCAGCAGGCTGGTGTGCGCATTCTGCTCAATAATGCCATTGAACATGTGGTCGATGGTGAAAAAGTAGAACTGACGCTGCAAAGTGGCGAAACGCTTCGGGCCGATGTGGTGATTTACGGTATTGGTATCAGCGCCAACGACCAACTGGCTCGCGAGGCCAACCTTGATACTGCCAATGGTATTGTCATTGATGAAGCTTGCCGCACCTGCGATCCCGCGATCTTTGCCGGTGGCGATGTGGCAATCACCCGTATTGATAATGGTGCACTACACCGCTGCGAAAGCTGGGAAAACGCCAATAACCAGGCGCAAATTGCCGCTGCCGCAATGTTGGGGCTACCGCTTCCGCGACTGCCGCCGCCGTGGTTCTGGAGCGATCAGTACAGTGATAACTTACAGTTTATTGGCGATATGCATGGCGATGACTGGATTTGTCGTGGCAACCCGGAAACTCAGAAGGCGATTTGGTTTAATCTGCAAAACGGCGTGCTTATCGGTGCGGTAACGCTGAATCAGGGGCGTGAGATTCGCTTAATCCGCAAATGGATCCAGAGCGGCAAAACGTTTGATGCGAAACTGCTGATAGATGAGGACATCGCGCTTAAATCACTGTAACCAGGATAATTAGCGAATATCTCAATGCCTGGGGCGTGGCGAGGTGCAAGAGTGTGTATTACGTTTAAATCACATTATCTTGCAAAGGGATTGGTTATGAACACACTACGTTATTTTGATTTTGGAGCTGCACGCCCCGTTTTGTTATTAATTGCCCGTATCGCCGTGGTCTTAATTTTCATTATTTTTGGTTTTCCCAAAATGATGGGTTTTGACGGTACGGTCCAATATATGGCCTCGCTGGGCGCGCCAATGCCGATGCTGGCAGCGATTATTGCGGTAGTTATGGAAGTGCCCGCCGCGATATTAATCGTGCTTGGCTTTTTCACCCGTCCGCTGGCGGTGCTGTTTATTTTCTACACGCTGGGTACAGCGGTAATTGGTCACCATTACTGGGATATGACCGGCGATGCGGTTGGGCCAAATATGATTAATTTCTGGAAAAATGTCAGTATCGCTGGCGCATTCCTGCTGTTGGCAATTACCGGGCCGGGGGCAATTTCTCTCGATCGGCGTTAGGAAAGATGCCGGATGCGGCGTGAACGCCTTATCCGGCATTTTATAAATTACAGTAACGCAACCCGCAACGACATCTCTGAAGTTGTTGATTCCCCTGGTGCAAGCGCAATGAGATCACCCCCTTCCGGGCGATGATGGTCATCCGGCGCATGGCTCATCGGTTCCAGACAGAAGAAATCAAACGCATATCCTTTATCAAACGCCGGGTCGGAAACAAAGATGAAATAACATGGTGCAGGTGGCGTCGTTTCCATGATGATGGCATAACCCTCCTGCGGCTGCTCGATGCGGGCCTGACCATTCCATCCGGCAAAGCCATTGTTTACCCACTGGCACGGCAACGGCGCGAGCTGGTTGAAATCCAGCTCCTGCGGTAGCTGCTCGCAAAACTCACCCGCCAGCCACTGCTCCCGCTCCAGCCAGTAACCAATCGCCTGTGCCTGAATCCGCGTTTGCGGCGACAACGGAAAATAAGGATGCCAGCCGGTACCAAATGGCAGCGTCTCTGCCCCTTGATTGGTGACAGAGAGTGTCACCGTCAGCGTATCCGCCGTTAAATGAAACGCCTGGCTTACCCGATAGTGATAAACGCCGCTGCGATGTTCATACACCAGACACAAGCTATCATCGCTGCACGAGGCACATTGCCACTGCCCCAGCCAGCCGTCGCCGTGCAGATAGTGCGCATCCCATTCAACATTCGGTTGCAGTTGATACTCACGCCCCTGCCAGACAAAACGATTGCCGCTCACCCGGTTTGCAAACGGCACTAGCGGAAAACAGGAGGCATCGGTTGCCACACCGCTTTTTTTACCAGGACGTAAGAGCGGCGTCGTATCACGCCAGAAACCTTCGATGACACCACCCCGGTCAGAAACGTCCAGCTTTAGCGGCCCGTGAGATAAGGTATAGATGGTCATCCGCTGACTCCTTAATCCGGGAAGTTAATCACAACTTTCCCGCATTTACCGCTCGCCATCAGCGCATAGGCTTCTCCTGCCTGTTCCAGCGTGAAGCGATGGGTAATGGCATTACGCGGCCACAGTTTCCAGTCCGTTAAATCGTGGGCGCATTTTTCCATATGGAACAGACTGGTCACCCAGGAGCCAATAATCCGCCGTTGATGATGCATCAGATCAGCGCTAACCTCGAACTCCACTTTTCCGGTTTCCCCGATGTAAACCACCCGTCCCCAGTCAGCAGTGGATTGCAACGCCAGTAAGCGACCTGCGGCATTACCGGAACAATCGAGCGCAACATCCGCGCCACCGTGGGTGAGTTCGGCGATAATCTGCGGCAGACCTTCGGTGGTTGCTAAATAGCCGTGATCCATCACCCCTAACTGTTTCGCCATCGCCAGACGTTCCGGCAGCATATCAACGCCGATGATCCGTTTTGCACCGCGACCTTTCGCCAGCATCATCGCCATCATGCCGACTGGCCCCAAACCGACCACCAGCACGTTATCACTGCCGGAAACTTCGCCGCGCAAAATTCCTTCATACGCTGTACCAACGCCGCAACTGATAAACGCACCATCTTCATAGCTCAGCGCGTCCGGCAGGAGGATCAGATCTTTTTCTTCCGCCAGCAGGTATTCAGCATGGCCGCCGTCACGCTGCCAGCCGTAAGCCGCTTTTCCTTCGCCAGTACAAGAGATAGGAAAACCACGACGGCAGTTCGGGCAAAAACCACAGCCAGAAATGTGATACACCAGCACGCGGTCTCCCTCTTTAAAATGGCGGCAGCCTTGCCCCATCGCCACAATCTGCCCGCACGGTTCATGACCGTTGATAAAGCCCTGGTATAACGGTTTATCGGGCGCCGCCGCCGTGGCGCGGTGCTGGTGGTAGATATAGTGGACATCGCTTCCGCAAATCCCGGAGGATTTCATTTTGATCAGTACCTGGTTAATCCCCGGCGTCGGCACCGCAACTTCCCGCAGATCGACGGTCGAATTTCCTGGTAAATAAGCTGCCAGCATCGTTTTCATAAATTCCTCATTAACAATACGATTAATTTTCATCCCTGCCGCACCCGCGCCAGGGGCGTTAAGGTTTAGCGTTTCGCTTTACTGCTTCGCTGGGTCAGCAAGATATTCGCCAGCACCGCCACCACGATGATGACGCCGCGTACCACCTGCTGGAAAAAGGAGTTAATACCGAGCAGCACCAGACCGTTACCGATTAGCGTAATCACCAGCACACCAAGCAATGTACCGAACAGGGAACCGCGACCGCCGGAAAGTGCCGTACCGCCGACCACGACCGCGGCGATGACGTCAAACTCCAGACCGTTTGCCGCACCTGCGTTACCAGAACCGAGGCGCGCCGCCAACAAAATGCCGGTCACCGCCGCTAATAATCCCGAAAGGGTAAAGATAAGAATGCGCACCCGACGAACGTTGATGCCGCACAACTGCGCCGCCGTAGCATTACCGCCAACGGCAAAAACCGAGCGCCCGAAGGCGGTTTTGCGGCTGATGAACACAAACAGCGCAAACAACACCATCATGATCAGCGCGGATACCGGCACTCCGAGAAATTGTCCACCCAGCCAGTCCAGTACCTCGTTTTCGTCAATCGGCACTGGCAGGGCGTTGGTCATAAACAGCCCCATTCCGCGCAGGGCGCTCCACAGCCCCAGCGTGGCCACGAAACTTGGCACGTTAAACACGCCGCGCAGCACTCCGGCGAGCGTTCCCATCAGCGCGCCTAACAGCAACACCAGCAGACAAGCTATCGCCAGCGGAACTTCAAATTGCAGCAAAAATGCCAGGCACACCGAGACAAAAGCCACCATCGGCCCAACGCTGACATCAATTTCCCCGGAGATAATAATCAGCGTCATCGCCCAGGCGGCGATCCCAATGGTGGCGGCATCGCGCAGCACGTTCATCTGGTTATTCAATGAGATAAAACCCGGCGCGTTCAGAGAGAAGACCAGATAAAGAATGGCGATCACCACCAGCAAACCGATCTCATTAATATGGCGACTGACAAATTGTTTGAGCGAGACGCTCTTGCCCTGCGGCAATGGTAATGACGAAGCAGACATCTTCAGGTTCCTCGGTAAAATTCATCAGTGCACAGACAGAATGGCGGACATCAGCTCATCCACATTGACCGGCGAGTGAAACTCCTGCGAGAACGTACCGTGCTGTAATAACAGGATGCGGTCACACACCAGCGGCAACTCCTCCACTTCACTGGAGATAAACACCACGCTTTTTCCTTCGGCAGCCAGCTCGCGGACAATACGGTAAATCTGCTGTTTGGCTTCGATATCGACGCCACGCGTTGGCTCGTCGAGCAACAAAATCTGGCTGGCGGCATAGACCCAACGACCGATCACCACTTTTTGCTGATTGCCACCAGAAAGCGTGCCGATGGGCGTTTCGCTACTGGCGGCCTTGACCGTCATCCGCTGCATCACCTCTTCGGTCAGGCGGCGGATGGTGGACCATTGCAGCACACCGTTGGCGCTGATTTTTTGCCGATTGGTCAGCACTGTATTTTCGTCAACGCCCAACCAGGGAATGATCCCCGCTTCTTTGCGGTTTTCTGGCGTATAGCCAATGCCGCGTTTCAGCATGTCGCCGTAATCGGGGCGCGTGATTTTCTCGCCGTTGATAACAATTTCGCCCTGTTCATACGTCTCCAGCCCAACAATCGCCTTCAGCAATTCACTGCGCCCTGCCCCCAGCAGACCAGCAATGCCGAGCACTTCGCCACGACGTAGTGTAAAACTGATATCCTCCAGCTTGGGCTTATGGCGTAACGCACGGACTTCCAGCACGGCTTGATCCATAATTTCCTGAGGGGCAACCGGCGCAATATCAACGTGATCGCGCCCGAGCATTAGCGACACAATATGATGCGTGGAGGTGTTTTCGAGCATCACATCGCCCGCCACCTGACCATCGCGCATAACGGTGGCACAGGAGGCAATGCGGCGAATTTCTTCCATCCGGTGGCTGACATAAATCACCGCCACGCCCAGTGCCGACATCTTTTTCACCGCGCTGATCACCAGTTCAACCTCCGCACTGGCAAGCGAGCTGGTGGGTTCATCAAGAATGACCACGCGCGGCTCGCCCTTCATCACCCGCGCAATTTCCACCAGCTGCTTTTGCGCCGGGCTTAGTGTTGAAACAAGTTGTTCAGGACTAACGTCAACGCCCAACGCCTGCAAGCAACGTTGGGCGTCCTGCGCCATTTGCAGGTAATCAATCATGCCGTTGCGGCGGGGCCACTGACCGAGGCAGAGGTTTTCCGCCACTGTCAGCCCTTCCACCAGACTTAACTCCTGATAAACCGCGCGTACCCCCAGTTCAGCGGCACGGCGAGTCAGCGTAGCTTCGTCACCTTCCAGTCGCGTCTCGCCAATCCAGATATCACCGCTATCCGGACGTTCGCTACCGGTAAGCATTCGAATGAGGGTCGATTTTCCCGCACCGTTTTTGCCTAACAGCGCACGAACTTCGCCTTTATTGAGCGTGAAGTTAACGTTATCCAGCGCAACGACGCCGGGATAACGCTTATTTCCTGCCACCACTTTTGCTACCGGGACTGCCTCTGTTGCTGTGAACATAGGGACCTCTGCGAATCAGCGATTAGGGCAGACCATCAACGTGCGTTGCCAGCCACTGTTTACCGTCTTCCGTTTTGGTATAGAGATCGATTGGCACCTGAATCACTTTTTCACCGTCGGCTTGTTTATTGATAACCTTCAAAGTTTGCGCGAAAACAGCATTGCCCATTTTCTTACCGGAAATATCCACCACCGCTTTCAGCACCTGATTGTTTTCCAGCTCCTGAGCAATTTCAGTGGTCATATCCGAACCGAAAACAGCAATTTTTCCGGCCTGATTTTGATTACGTACCGCTTTTACCGCGCCGAGTGTCGCACCGCCCGATTCCCCCATAATGGCGTTGAGATCCGGCGTGGAGATAATTAGTTTTTCACCAACGGAAATCGCTTTATCTAAAACAGTCCCTTCCTGATTAGCGACTATTTGCGCGCCGGGAACGCGGGATTTTAATACCTCTTCAAATCCTTTACGTCGCTGCACACAAACTTCAAAGGCTTCGCAATTGATGACGGCAATTTTCGGCTGGTCAATTTTATTGGCAATAAAATAATCGGCGGCAGCGTTACCCAGTTTTTTACCAAATTCCAGCGGATCGCCGACCAGATACGCCGAGACATATTTATCGACACCTTTTTGATTAATACAGGTGTTGTAGCAAATCACCGGAATACCCGCTTCACTGGCGCGACGAACGGTACGACTACTGCCATTTTCAGACACTGCCGATAAAATAATGGCATCGACATTACGCGCCACGAGGGTATCAACAAAGGTACTTTCTTTCGAAATATCACCCTGGGCGTTAGTTTCAATTAACTGTACCTGTACTGAAGAATCTTTTGCCGCATCCTGAACGCCCTGACGCACGCCAGCGTAATATCCCTGGGTATCAAGGTATATTGCACCAATGGTCATTTCTTTATCCGCAGCCCTGGCAAATAAAGCGCTACCTAATAGCGTAGCCATTAATAATAGATTACGGGTTGTTCTCATTTTTTTAGGCATAGTGCCTCCTGTAGGGTTTTTATTTACAACGGCTTATTCTAATTATTTTGTGATGAGCGGCAGCGCGTGCCGCTCAAATATTACAGTTAATAGGGTTTAGTGAACGCGGTTAAAAATAAAAGGCATCACAGTGGTGAATAATGCCGCTTTCGGCCAGGCCGGATTAATCGCCGTCAATTCAGCGCGAGCAGATTCATAGTGCGCAACCTCCCCGAGTCCCGCGGACGCCAGCATCGCCACCATCAGGCATTTTTCTTTATGCTGCTGTTGTAAATCGCCATACAGCGACAACAGGTCAGGTTGTGAAACAGCAAAGAAATCCGCCTCAATACTGGTTTTCGCCATCTCTTGCGCCCACTGTTTCATTTCACTAAACAGTTGCTGTGCGGTTTGCTGTTCACCCAGCAGTCGCAGCGCCATTCCTTGCCAGAAGAGATAATCAACCGGCTGATCGTTGTAATAACTGTGAATGTTAATGGTGCGATCGCCGGTCGCCGCCAGACGTAAACAACGCGTCGCTTCAGTTTCATCGCCCTGCGCGTTAGCGCATATCGCCTGCCAGAACCAGATGTCGTTATCAGTTTGCCCGGGTAAACGGCCTTCGCTTAAATTTTCCGGATAATGCAGCGCGGCATGAAGCAGTTCGCTGGCCTGCTGCGGCTCTCTGGCATCAAGGTGCTGCCAGGCGCGTAATAGCTGATTGAGGATAAACTGACTGGTGACCTTCCCTTCCCCGCCTTCCCACGGGTGGAATTTGCGCGTGGCGAGAATGTCCGCCGCTTTGTCTGCCTGACCCGTGAGATGCCACAAATTGAGCAGTTCTGCGGTCATGTCGTCGCGTTTCAGCGCAATTTCCAGATTATTTTCCAGACGCGCCAGTCGTTTCTCCGGTGTGGCTCCGCTTAACTTATCAAGCAAATCCCGTTCGAAAAGCAGACGTGCATCCTGCGGCGCAAGCTGATAAGCATTATCAAGATAACGCGCGGCCAGCTCATAATCGTGTTGCTTATTCCACGCATGGATCGCTAACCCGCGCCAGCCGTCGGCAAACTCCGGCGACATCTCTACGCAACGTTGCCATAAAGTAATGGCTTTGTTGTAGCTGCGCTTGTTGTAGTAGAAGCAGGCCAGTAAATGACGGGCAAACCAGCACTCTTCAATACTCTCCAGCGCCGCCACTTCTTCCAGCGTATTCGGGAAACGGACAAACTGTGGGAAGACATCAATGGCTTTTGTGACCAGTTCGCCGCGTTCAGCTTTCGGCAGCAAGCTGGCTTGCAAGTAAAGCGGCAGCGTGCGCTGGCAGTCCAGTGCGTTCAGCATCTCTGCCGCCAGGGTGGGCATTCCCCAGTTAATCAGTTGCCCGGCGGTCATCAGGGCGTTAACGTCGCGTCCCTGACACAGACCGCGCCACTGCGTGAAGGCTGATTCGCTACGACCATCGAACCAGTTCAGCCACCACAGAGTGGCGTTCAGCGGATAATCGCGCAGCAGTTTCTCGCGCTGCAAACGCGCGTTGTCCTGACGACCACTTAACACCAGCAGCAGATTATGCAGGCAAAGCACTTCCTGATTGGTTGGGCAGGCGCGAAGACTTTGTTGGCAAAAATCCAGACCAGCGTCGAAGTGACCATTACGCGCCGCCAGCCGTGCCAGACCATAATAGCCACCTGCTTTACTGTTGCCGCTCCAGACCGCCCGCCAGAAATCCTCTTCGGCTTGTTGATATTGCCCCTGACGTTCGTAAGCACTGGCGCGAATCAAACTCGCCTGTCCGCACTGCGGATTTTTGTTTAGCGCATGTGCGCGTTTCAGCGCCTGAGTGGCATACGCCACCGCTTGCGGGAAATCTGCTCGGTTATATTCCAGCATCGCCAGCGCCAGGTTACAGCGATAATCCAGCGGATCCAGCGCCACGCCGCGCAGGTAGTAATCGAACGGTGAACGGCTGGCGTGATGATATTGCTCCAGATGCTGACCGATAAACCAGGCTTCATCTGTACTGGTAATGTCTTGTGCTGCCAGTGGCGCTTTGGCGACGTCCGGCAACGGCAACTCTTGCGGCTGATGTTCCTGATAACTCAGTGTGATATTGCCGTCGGCATCGGAGAGTTCAATGGTCAGCCTTTCAGGATTGATACCGTGCAACACGCCCTGGATGGCGGTCGCTGGTGTCAGGGCCACGGCATCATCGAGCAACGCGTTGCATTTGCCGATTTCGCGGATCGCCAGACGGTATCCTTTCAACGGAGAGATGGCATACAGCCCCCACTCAATCCCCCGCTCGCTACGCTGGAGTTTAATCACCGCATCGCGGGAGGCGTTTTGCACCATGCCCAAAGAATGGTAAGGCAGGAAATACTGCTCAAAACGCTTCTCTTCGTAAGCATCAAGCCAGGTAAAATCGGGCTGGTTATCGGCAAAAATACCAGTCATCAGTTCGATATACGGGCCGTTATTGTCGGTCAGACTCTTATCCCACGCCTGGCCAAATTCACTGTGTCCCCAGCTCCACTGTTTTTTACCTGGCGCAATATGGTGGTTGGCAACGTGCAGCAAACCGCCATCTTCATCGTGACACCACGCGCCAACAAAATCGTACTGTGATTTTTCAGCCATATATGAGGTTGGAACGGGCACATTTTTATAGCGAGAAATGTCCACTCCGGCGGAGTAGTCCACTTTGTAGTAAGTGCCGGTGGCGATGGGGAAAGCGGAGACGGCCCGTTTGCCGTGATCAAACACCGCCGTTACATCCGGCGGGAAGACGCTCTGATGCCCTTCACCCCCTTTCACTGCCGGGTTGGCCCACCACAAGAAATGACGCGGCGTGGCGTTGCCGTTATAGACGCGGCTGGCAATTTCCAGTGCCGCCCGGTCAGGGCGCAGGGTGAAACCTGTCATCACCTGTAAACCGTGCATCGGCTCCGTTTCGCCGACCCACACGGTTTGTGCGCCGTCTTCATGGGCTTCGAGGGTGAAATCGACGGGCATAAAGGTGGTCGGGCGATGGTGTTGCGGCCAGTTAAACTCAATCCCGCCGGAGATCCACGGCCCCAGCAGCCCCACCAGCGCCGGTTTAATGACTTCATTATGATAGACAAAATCGCGCTGTTTCACTTTATCCCACGCGCGATGCACCCGACCGCCCAGCTCCGGCAGGATCATCACTTTGATGTAGTCGTTTTCCAGCCACACCGCCTGCCAGGATTTCAGGGTTTTCTGCTCGCTCAGCGTATCGGTCACGCCGTAGGGATAAACCGCGCCGGACGATCCCTGATAAACGCGATTTTCCAGGAACATGGGATGTATATCCTGCGGCCCGGTTTCATAGGTCGGGATCTCAACGCGCTCTTGCCACACTTTTACTGGAGTCATGGTGCCCTCAATATTAACAAGACATACTGAATTAAAAGATTTGTGGCAGTGTATTGAACAATCTGGCAATGTTTTCGCGGAATAATCACGCAATTAACTAAACAAGGTTTAGTGAAGATGAGAGCCTGCATTAATAATCAACAGATTCGCCACCATAACAAATGCGTGATTCTGGAACTGCTGTACCGGCAAAAGCGCGCCAATAAATCAACGCTGGCCCGGCTGGCGCAAATTTCGATTCCGGCGGTCAGTAATATTTTGCAGGAACTGGAAAGCGAAAAACGGGTGGTGAATATCGACGATGAAAGCCAGACGCGCGGGCATAGTAGCGGTACATGGCTGATTGCGCCGGAAGGTGACTGGACGTTGTGCCTGAACGTGACGCCCACCAGTATTGAGTGTCAGGTTGCTAATGCTTGTTTAAGTCCGAAAGGTGAATTTGAGTATTTACAGATTGATGCACCGACGCCGCAGGCGCTGCTGTCCGAAATCGAAAAATGCTGGCATCGCCACCGTAAATTGTGGCCGGACCGTACCATCAACCTGGCGCTGGCAATCCACGGTCAGGTTGATCCGGTGACCGGCGTGTCGCAAACCATGCCGCAAGCGCCGTGGACAACGCCGGTTGAGGTAAAATATCTGCTGGAAGAGAAGCTCGGCATTCGGGTGATGGTCGATAATGACTGCGTGATGCTGGCGCTGGCGGAGAAATGGCAAAATAATTCGCAGGGCCGGGATTTCTGCGTGATCAACGTTGATTACGGCATTGGCTCGTCGTTCGTGATTAACGAGCAAATTTATCGCGGCAGTTTGTATGGTAGCGGACAGATTGGTCACACCATCGTTAATCCGGATGGCGTCGTCTGCGACTGCGGACGTTATGGCTGCCTGGAAACCGTCGCCTCGTTAAGCGCATTAAAAAAACAGGCGCGGGTATGGCTAAAATCACAACCGGTTAATACTCAGCTTGATCCTGAAAAACTGACTACCGCGCAGTTAATCGCTGCCTGGCAGAGTGGAGAACCGTGGATCACCAGTTGGGTTGATCGCTCTGCCAACGCCATTGGTTTGAGTCTGTATAACTTCCTCAACATCCTCAATATTAATCAGATTTGGTTGTACGGTCGCAGTTGTGCCTTTGGTGAGAACTGGCTTAATACCATTATTCGCCAGACGGGATTTAACCCGTTCGACCGCGACGAAGGACCGAGCGTGAAAGCGACACAGATTGGCTTTGGGCAATTAAGCCGCGCACAACAGGTACTGGGAATTGGCTATTTGTATGTTGAGGCGCAGTTACGGCAGATTTGATGGCGCGATAACGTAGAAAGGCTTCCCGAAGGAAGCCTTTTTCAACAGATTAACCGCTTCGCTTATGCGTAAACCGGGTAACGTGCACAGATGTCGAGAACTTTACCTTTGATGCGCTCGATAACGGCTTCATCATTGATGCTGTCCAGCACGTCACACATCCAGCCCGCCAGTTCTTTCGCTTCTGCTTCTTTGAAGCCGCGACGCGTAATCGCCGGAGTACCCACGCGAATACCGGAGGTCACAAACGGGCTCTTCGGATCGTTCGGTACACTGTTTTTGTTGACAGTGATGTTAGCACGGCCCAGAGCGGCGTCTGCTTCTTTACCGGTCAGGTTTTTATCAACCAGATCAACCAGGAACAGGTGGTTATCAGTACCGCCGGAAACCACTTTGTAGCCGCGTTCGAGGAACACTTCTACCATCGCTTTGGCGTTTTTCGCGACCTGCTGCTGGTAAGTTTTGAACTCAGGTTCCATCGCTTCTTTCAGAGCAACCGCTTTACCGGCGATTACGTGCATCAACGGACCGCCCTGACCACCAGGGAAAACGGCAGAGTTCAGTTTTTTGTACAGCTCTTCGCTACCACCTTTCGCCAGGATCAGGCCGCCGCGCGGACCCGCCAGGGTTTTGTGAGTGGTGGTAGTAACAACGTGAGCATGAGGAACCGGGTTCGGGTAGACGCCAGCAGCAACCAGGCCCGCAACGTGCGCCATATCAACGAACAGGTAAGCACCGATGCTGTCAGCGATTTCACGCATTTTCGCCCAGTCCACCACGCCGGAATATGCAGAGAAGCCACCGATAATCATTTTCGGTTTGTGTTCTTTGGCTTGTTTTTCCAGATCGGCGTAGTCGATATGACCGCTAGCATCGATACCGTAAGGAACGATGTTGTACAGTTTACCGGAGAAGTTAACCGGAGAACCGTGAGTCAGGTGACCGCCATGCGCCAGATTCATACCCAGAACGGTATCGCCTGGTTCCAGCAGCGCGGTGTAGACCGCAAAGTTAGCCTGGGAGCCGGAGTGCGGCTGGACGTTAGCGTAGTCAGCGCCGAACAGTTCTTTCGCACGATCGATCGCCAGTTGTTCAACGATATCAACATACTCGCAACCGCCGTAGTAGCGTTTGCCCGGATAACCTTCAGCATATTTGTTGGTCAGCTGAGAACCCTGCGCCTGCATTACGCGCGGGCTGGTGTAGTTTTCGGAGGCGATCAGTTCGATGTGCTCTTCCTGACGTACTTTTTCCTGCTCCATAGCCTGCCACAGTTCGGCATCATAATCGGCAATGTTCATTTCACGCTTTAACATCCGCATCTCCTGACTCAGCTAACAATAAAATTTTTGGCCTTTATAGGCGGTCCTGTTGGACAACGGCGAACAGTATAACCGAATCATTGTGCGATAACAGGTCTTGACAAAGGAATTTACGCAAACGATTACCTTCAGGCTGCGCAAGGCTTTGGAGAATAAAGAGCTTGCAACCGGAAACGGATTTCTTTTCAGGTTTGTGATGCAAATTTTTCACTTCATCACATTCTTTCTGAAAAACACCAAAGAACCATTTACATTGCAGGGCTATTTTTTATAAGATGCATTTGAGATACATCAATTAAGATGCAAAAAAAGGAAGACCATATGCTTGACGCTCAAACCATCGCTACAGTAAAAGCCACCATCCCTTTACTGGTGGAAACGGGGCCAAAGTTAACCGCCCATTTCTACGACCGTATGTTTACTCATAACCCAGAACTCAAAGAAATTTTTAACATGAGTAACCAGCGCAATGGCGATCAACGTGAAGCCCTGTTTAACGCTATTGCCGCCTACGCCAGTAATATTGAAAACCTGCCTGCGCTGCTGCCAGCGGTAGAAAAAATCGCGCAGAAGCACACCAGCTTCCAGATCAAACCGGAACAGTACAACATCGTCGGCGAACACCTGTTGGCGACGCTGGACGAAATGTTCAGCCCGGGCCAGGAAGTGCTGGACGCATGGGGTAAAGCCTATGGCGTACTGGCTAATGTATTTATCAATCGCGAGGCGGAAATCTATAACGAAAACGCCAGCAAAGCCGGTGGCTGGGAAGGTACTCGCGATTTCCGCATTGTGGCTAAAACACCGCGCAGCGCACTTATCACCAGCTTCGAACTGGAGCCGGTCGACGGTGGCGCAGTGGCAGAATACCGTCCGGGGCAATATCTCGGCGTCTGGCTGAAGCCGGAAGGTTTCCCGCATCAGGAAATTCGTCAGTACTCTTTGACTCGCAAACCGGATGGCAAAGGCTATCGTATTGCGGTGAAACGCGAAGAGGGTGGGCAGGTATCCAACTGGCTGCACAATCACGCCAATGTTGGCGATGTCGTGAAACTGGTCGCTCCGGCGGGTGATTTCTTTATGGATGTGACGGATGACACGCCGGTAACACTGATCTCTGCGGGTGTAGGGCAAACGCCAATGCTGGCAATGCTCGACACGCTGGCAAAAGCAGGCCACACAGCACAAGTGAACTGGCTCCATGCGGCAGAAAATGGCGATGTTCACGCCTTTGCTGATGAAGTTAAGGAACTGGGGCTGTCACTGCCGCAGTTTACCGCGCACACCTGGTATCGTCAGCCGAGCGAAGCCGATCGCGTTAAAGGTCAGTTTGATAGCGAAGGTCTGATGGATTTGAGCAAACTGGAAGGTGCGTTCAGCGATCCGACAATGCAGTTCTATCTCTGCGGCCCGGTTGGCTTCATGCAGTTTGCCGCGAAACAGTTAGTGGATCTGGGCGTGAAGCAGGAAAACATTCATTACGAATGCTTTGGTCCGCATAAGGTGCTGTGATTTGATGTTGCCGGATGGAAACATCCGGCAACCCTTGACGCGGTTTAAATTGCCGCGTCGTCCTCTTCACCGGTACGGATGCGAATGACCCGTGCCACGTCGAAGACGAAGATTTTACCGTCACCGATTTTGCCGGTTTGCGCCGTGCGAATAATGGTATCAACACAGGTATCGACAATGTCGTCCGGTACGACAATCTCAATTTTCACTTTCGGCAGAAAATCCACCATATACTCCGCGCCGCGGTACAGCTCGGTATGGCCTTTCTGGCGGCCAAAACCTTTCACCTCAGTGACCGTCATGCCGGTAATGCCGACTTCAGCCAGTGCTTCGCGAACATCGTCCAGCTTGAAGGGTTTAATAATCGCATCAATCTTTTTCATGCTATTCCTTGAAAAGGTCGCCTGTCTTTTGATCTGCTAAACGTAACACATAACGCCAATTCATTCCTTGAAATCGTTTGCATCCAGCTCGTGTCGGGAAAGCAGTTTATAAAATTCTGTCCGGTTGCGCCCCGCCATTCTCGCCGCGTGGGTGACGTTGCCTTTGGTGATTTGTAGCAGCTTACGCAAATAGTTGAGTTCAAACTGATTACGTGCCTCAACAAAGGTTGGCAGCGCCGTGTTTTCGCCCTCCAGCGCCTGCTCTACTAATGCATCGCTAATCACCGGAGATGAGGTCAGCGCCACGCACTGTTCAATCACGTTGACCAACTGGCGCACGTTGCCCGGCCAGCTCGCGGTCATCAGGCGTTTCATCGCATCGGTGGAGAACGCGCGGACAAACGGTTTATGTCGCTCTGCCGCCTGGCGCAACAGGTGATTTGCCAGTAGCGGAATGTCTTCTGTGCGCTCTGCCAGAGCCGGAATTTTCAGGCTGACAACGTTGAGGCGGTAATAGAGATCTTCACGGAATTCCCCGCGCGCCATCGCTTTTGGCAGGTCGCGGTGAGTGGCGGAAATAATCCGCACGTCGATATCAATATCGCGGTTACTGCCCAGCGGGCGCACTTTACGCTCCTGCAACACGCGCAGCAGTTTAACCTGCAACGGTGCGGGCATATCGCCAATCTCATCGAGAAATAGCGTACCGCCTTCCGCCGCCTGGAATAAACCTTCGCGATTGCTGACAGCGCCAGTAAACGCACCACGCGCATGACCAAACAGCTCGGACTCCAGTAATTGCTCGGGCAATGCGCCACAGTTAATAGCAATAAACGGCTTGCTGTTGCGCGGGCTGGCGTTGTGGATAGCCTGGGCGAAAATCTCTTTCCCGGTGCCGCTCTGGCCATTAATCAAAACGCTGACGTCTGATTGCGCCACCAGCCGCGCCTGTTCCAGCAAACGCAGCATCAGCGGGCTGCGGGTGACAATCGCCTCGCGCCAGCGTTCGTCGGTGGCTGGCGCGGATTGTTCCAGCGCATCATCAATTGCCTGATATAGCGCGTCTTTATCGACAGGCTTGGTGAGGAAACTGAACACTCCCTGCTGTGTTGCAGCAACGGCATCGGGAATAGAACCATGTGCGGTAAGAATAATTACCGGCATTCCCGGCTGCACTTTCTGGATTTCAGCAAACAGCTGCATACCATCCATTTCATCCATCCGCAGGTCGCTGATAACTAAATCTACTTTTTCGCGATTCAGTACCCGTAATCCTTCAGCACCACTTTCCGCCGTGACCACGCTGTAGCCTTCGCTGGTCAGGCGCAGGCCAAGCAGTTTCAGCAATCCCGGATCGTCATCGACCAATAATAAATGCGCAGGTTTATGGCTCATCAGGAGTGACCTCATGGGTGGATGGCGCGGGCTTTTCACTCTCGTGCGGCGTATCCGGCGAGAAATTTCCAGCCGGTTTGCGGGTCGAGAGCTGGCGTTCAATATCAGTCAGGTTTTCCAGCTTGCGGGTGGTGAGTTCCAGTTGCTGCTGTAGAACGTGATGTTGCTGGCGCAATGTATCCAGCTCGCTGTCGCTGGATTGCTGGAGTTTGCCGTAGCGTTGGCGCTCTTCCGCCAGTTGCAGTTGCAGCGCCTGACCGTCGCGCCAGAGTTGATACAGAGGGCGAACCTGTGCCGGGATCTCGGTACTTAGCGCATCAATGCGCGCGACCAGCTGGCGGCGCTCATACGGCGTAATTTTGGCGTCGGCGAGCAAAATCCCTTGTTTAAAGGTATTTTGCCAGTTGCCGTCGTCATATTGGCGGGCTTGCTGACGCGACTGCGCAGGCATTAAACGATCAGCACAATCCATCGCCCGCAGCCAGTAAAGCGGATTGGTTTCGGTTGATTTACCTTGCAGCGCCCAGATGTCGCTACATTCAGTAGAAAGATAGTCAGCCAGTTGATAAACCGGAATTTTTTCTTCTGCTGGCGTATCAATGGCTGGCTTATTGTGACTCTGCACGCAACCCAGCAATGCCAGACATGGCAGCCCTGCCAGCCACAGCCGTCGGGGCAATAATCGTTGAAAAATGTGTCGCATATTCACCAGACTTAAAGCCTATCCCAGTGGGCGTAATTGTTGCAGGCAGTTTGGACATGGACAGCGCGGAGAAACCAGAGCGTACATGTCGTACGTGAAGATTTCGAGCACTGCCCGGGGCCGAACTGACAAATAAAATAGCCTGATGGGATGGGCTGTTAGCATTATTTCGTGTTTTTCGACGACGGTAATTCAATGCGGAAACAAACGTCTTGCCCGCTCTCGTCGACCAGATACAGTTCCCCTTGCATATGGCGAATACAATCCCTGGCAATGCTTAATCCCAGACCGCTGCCCTTCACCGCCCCTTTTCGCTGGTGGCTTCCTTGAAAAAAGGGTTCGAAGATCATGGCGCGTTCCTCTTGCGGAATGGGTGTGCCTGTATTGATGACATCAATATAAACCCGCGCACCATGTAAACTGCTGCGAAGGCAAATGTTACCGGATTCAGTCCCGTAGTACACAGCATTGGAGTAAAGATTATCCAGTACGCTCATCAGCAGCATTGGCTCCGCCAGGCAAGCTGTTGCTTGGAGATCGACGTCGGTATGCATCATTTTAGCCCGTGCGGGCAGGCTATGAGCAGAAACCACTGTCTCCACCAGCGGTGCTAACTCAACATTCTCCAGTTCCACCGCACTGTCCGCCTGTTTACGGTTGTAATCAAGCAGTTGTTCGATCAGCTTTTGCAAATTGCGGCTGCTGCTATCAAGAATGCTCACCACCTCTTTTTGCTCTGGCGTAAGCGGCCCGACAACCTGATCAGCCAGTAATTCAGTGCCCTCGCGCATACTCGCCAGTGGCGTTTTTAATTCATGAGATAAATGTCTTAAAAATTGATGGCGTTGGGATTCCAGCCATGACAGGCGCTCACTTAACCAAAGAATACGTTGCCCAACCGAGCGTAACTCGCTCGGTCCACTGAACGAGACGCTATTGCCCAGAGAACGCCCTTCCCCCAGACGGTTGATCATGCGCTCGATATTTTTCACCGGCCCGATAATCATCCGCGTGAAAAGCAGTACCATCACCAGACTCACCAGAAATAGCACCAGCGATTGCCAACCAAAATATTGCCCACGTTCGGCGATTTCACGCTGAAGTTGCTGCCCACGAGAGAACACCACTGTGCGCGTGGCCTGTACCATTTCGGTATTGGCACTGGCAAAGGCTTCAAGACGTGCGGCGGCGGCATCATCGGGACCGCTGTTGTTACACTGAAGTTGAGCCAGATTGTTCAAATCCTGACGTAATGCCTGGTAGAGTTTATCGTCCGGCAGCACGCCTGCGTGGGCATCGAGCATTTCGCTGTAACGCTTGCGCTGGCTTTGATAAACCTTCGCCAGGGTTGGGTCGTCCAGCACGCAATACTGACGGTAACTACGCTCCATCTCCAGCGCCGCGTTGGTCATCGCTTCACTGCGCCGGGCATCAATAAGCGTAGTGCGGTTAACCAGCGCCGCCTGATCGCTAAGCGCATTCAGGCTTTGCCAGGCTTGCCATGCCAGCACCAACAGGGGCAGCAGAATCAGCAAAAATGCCAGCATTACCAGTTGTCGTAATGAGCGGGGAAAAACGGGCCAGCGTTTCAAGGTGTTACTCTCGTCAGACGCGAATAGCCTGATGCTAACCGAGGGGAAGTTCAGATACAACAAAGCCGGGAATTACCCGGCTTTGTTATGGAATAAGGCGGTGCCTAACTCGACGTTTCGCCCGATGGTTGATATAGCTACGCTGATATCAGAAGTTGGACGGCAGGCACCTTGTTGTGCGTCATTCGTATTTTATGTAGCACGTCCCGAAGGGGCTGACATAAGTCGGTGAATGAGCCACTGGTTACTATTATGCAGTAACTGTGCCAATAAAGAAAATAGTTTGGTAACGTACTGATTATACGCTGCTTTGAGGGATTTATGGCTTCTTCGCTATTTGAATGTAAATCAGCCACTGTGTCGCTAAAAAGAGACAACTTAAGATAAACTTATTAGATACTATTAAAATCAATCAGTTAAGTGTCGCCAGAAAGCGACACGGTAAACCACCCATTGTCGTGATTTACAGACACAAAAAAGCTCCCGAAGTTGGGAGCTTATAATAGCGGTTGGTGCTTAATGCCGGATGCGGCTGCAAAACCAATGGGTTGACGGCTTACCCCAACTGCTTACGTGCATTGCGGAAAATACGCATCCACGGCCCATCCTCGCCCCAGTTTTCCGGATGCCAGGAGTTGCTGACAGTACGGAAAACTCGTTCCGGGTGCGGCATCATAATGGTGACTCGACCACTTTCAGTCGTGACCGCCGTAATACCGTTCGGTGAACCGTTCGGGTTAGCCGGGTAGGTTTCAGTGACTTTACCGAAGTTATCGACATAGCGCAGTGCCACCAGCCCTTTGCTTTCCAGCGCCGCCAGATGCGCCGCATCACGCACTTCCACGCGCCCTTCACCGTGAGAGACAGCAATCGGCATCTGCGAGCCCACCATCCCCTGCAACAGCAGCGACGGGCTTTGGGTTACTTCTACCAGACTGAAACGCGCTTCAAAGCGATCGGAGGTGTTACGCACAAAACGTGGCCACAACTCGCTACCCGGGATCAGTTCTCGCAGATTAGACATCATCTGGCAACCGTTACATACCCCCAGCGCCAGCGTTTGCGGACGATGGAAGAAGGTTGCAAACTCATCGCGTACACGGTCATTGAACAGGATAGACTTCGCCCAACCTTCACCAGCGCCCAGCACATCACCGTAGGAGAAACCACCGCACGCGACCAGGGCGTGGAAACCCTCCAGGCCCGTGCGTCCAGCCAGCAGATCGCTCATATGCACGTCGATAGCATCGAAGCCTGCACGGTGGAAAGCTGCCGCCATTTCAACATGCGAGTTCACGCCCTGCTCACGCAGCACGGCAACTTTCGGGCGCGCGCCAGTGGCAATAAACGGTGCTGCCACATCTTCGTTGATATCAAACGACAGTTTCACATTCAGGCCCGGATCGGCGTCGTTTGATTTCGCCTGGTGCTCCTGATCGGCACATTCAGGGTTGTCACGCAGGCGCTGCATCTGCCAGGTAGTTTCTGCCCACCAGACACGCAACGTAGTGCGGCTTTCGCTGAATACAGTCTGCCCGTTGGCGGTAATCACAAAACGGTCACCGGAAACCGCCTGCCCTACATAATGGACGCAATCCGCAAGCCCATGCTGTGCCAGTACGGACTCGACCGCTTCACGGTCAGCGGCACGAACCTGAATCACCGCACCCAGTTCTTCGTTAAACAACGCAGCCAGGCGATCGTCGCCCAGAGAGGCGATATCCGCGTCAATCCCGCAATGACCGGCAAACGCCATTTCCGCCAGCGTCACCAGCAGGCCACCGTCAGAGCGGTCGTGGTACGCGAGCAGTTTACGCTGTGCAACCAGTGCCTGAATCGCGTCATAGAAACCTTTCAGTTGGGCAACGTCGCGTACATCTGCCGGTTTGTCGCCAAGCTGACGATAAACCTGCGCCAGCGCCGTTGCGCCCAGCGCGTTATTGCCTTTGCCCAGATCAATCAGCAGTAATGCATTATCTTCGGTAGAAAGCTGCGGCGTGATGGTGTGACGCACATCTTCCACGCGGGCAAATGCAGAAATCACCAGCGACAACGGCGACGTCATTTCGCGCTCTTCGTTACCTTCCTGCCAGCGGGTTTTCATCGACATAGAGTCTTTACCCACCGGGATCGTCAGGCCCAGCGCCGGACAAAGTTCTTCGCCCACAGCTTTAACGGCTTCATACAGGCCCGCATCTTCACCAGGGTGGCCTGCCGCCGCCATCCAGTTGGCGGAAAGTTTAATGCGTTTGATATCGCCAATCTGTGTTGCGGCAATATTGGTTAACGCTTCACCGACCGCCAGACGGGCAGAAGCGGCGAAATCCAGCAGCGCAACCGGCGCACGCTCGCCAATCGCCATCGCTTCACCGTAGTAGCTATCGAGGCTGGCGGTAGTGACCGCGCAGTTAGCGACCGGCACCTGCCACGGACCCACCATCTGATCGCGCGCTACCATGCCGGTTACGCTGCGGTCACCAATGGTCACCAGGAAAGTTTTCTCCGCCACGGTCGGCAGATGCAGCACGCGTTTCACCGCGTCAGCAATGGTAATCCCTTCACGAACCAGCGCATCACCCTTCGCTTTCAGCGTTTGTACTTCGCGGGTCATCTTCGGCGTTTTACCAAGCAGGACGTCCAGCGGCAGATCGATCGGCTGATTATCAAAATGACGATCGTGCAGAGAAAGATGCAGTTCTTCGGTCGCCTCACCAATCACCGCGTAGGGTGCGCGCTCACGCTTACACAGCTCGTCAAACAGCGGTAACTGATCGGCAGCAACCGCCAGCACGTAACGTTCCTGGGATTCGTTACACCAGATTTCCAGCGGGCTCATGCCCGGTTCGTCGCTCAGGATATCGCGCAGTTCGAATTTACCGCCGCGCCCGCCGTCGCTCACCAGTTCCGGCATGGCGTTAGAAAGACCGCCAGCGCCGACGTCGTGGATAAACAGGATTGGGTTGGCATCACCAAGCTGCCAGCAACGGTCGATCACTTCCTGGCAGCGACGCTCCATCTCCGGGTTGTCGCGCTGTACGGAAGCAAAGTCGAGGTCGGCATCAGACTGACCAGACGCCATGGAAGACGCCGCGCCGCCGCCAAGACCGATGTTCATTGCCGGGCCGCCGAGAACGACCAGCTTCGCACCAACGTTGATCTCGCCTTTTTGTACGTGATCGGCGCGAATGTTGCCGATCCCGCCCGCCAGCATGATCGGTTTGTGATAACCGCGCAGCTCTTCGCCATTGTGGCTGTTCACTTTTTCTTCATAAGTACGGAAGTAGCCGTTCAGTGCCGGACGACCAAATTCGTTGTTAAATGCCGCGCCACCCAATGGGCCTTCGGTCATGATGTCCAGCGCGGTGACAATGCGCTCAGGCTTACCGAAATCTTCTTCCCACGGTTGTTCGAAGCCAGGAATTCGCAGGTTGGAAACGGAGAAACCGACCAGACCAGCCTTCGGCTTCGCGCCGCGCCCGGTGGCACCTTCATCGCGGATTTCACCGCCGGAACCGGTCGCCGCGCCCGGCCACGGAGAAATCGCCGTCGGGTGGTTGTGAGTTTCGACTTTCATCAGAATATGCGCCGGTTCCTGATGGAAATCGTAGCGGCCCGTTTCGTGGTCAGCAAAGTAGCGGCCCACTTCAGAACCTTCCATTACGGCGGCGTTATCTTTATAAGCAGAGAGAACGTGGTCTGGCGTGGTTTCGAAAGTATTTTTGATCATCTTGAACAGCGATTTCGGCTGCTGTTCACCGTCGATAATCCAGTCGGCGTTAAAAATTTTGTGGCGACAGTGCTCAGAGTTCGCCTGAGCAAACATATACAGTTCGATGTCGTTCGGGTTACGACCCAGCTTTGTGAACGCATCCTGCAGATAGTCAATTTCATCTTCCGCCAGCGCCAGACCAAGACGCAGGTTAGCGTCGATTAGCGCCTGACGGCCCTGCCCCAGCAAATCAATGCTGGTGACCGGGGTTGGCTGATGATGAGCAAACAAGTGTTCTGCATCATCTAAAGCAAAAAAGACCGTTTCCATCATGCGGTCATGCAGTTCAGCGGTAACCTGCTGCCATTGTTCATTGGTCAGCGTACCGGCTTCTACATAGTAAGCAACGCCGCGCTCAAGGCGGTTTACCTGTTGTAGACCGCAATTATGGGCGATATCGGTCGCTTTCGAAGACCAGGGAGAGATGGTGCCAGGACGCGGGGTCACCAGCAGGAGTTTGCCTTGCGGGGCGTGGCTGGCGAGTGCCGGGCCATATTTCAGCAGGCGTTCAAGTTGTGCGTGCTCATCATCGTTTAACGGCGCATTGAGGTCAGCAAAATGGACATACTCGGCGTAAATAGTGTGAACCGGGAGCCTGGCAGCCTGAAAACGTGCCAGCAGTTTGTTGATTCGGAATGCCGACAATGCAGGCGAACCACGCAGAATTTCCATCATAAGTCTCTCGTCTTCTAAGCTTTCGGTGTACCCAAGGGGGGGAAACGGGCGTCATTATAAAGAATCTGATGCGCTGACGAAACCGTTTGCGTGGAAATAAAATCACCATCGTGAATTAGCAACGCGTGCCGCCAATGGCTGTAATAAGTTGCCAACTGGCGCAGGTTTACGCAAAATGCCGCTCATTTATGAGTAAACCTTTCACTATTATTACGTTTTTTCAAGCTGGGACGCGCACGACACAGAGAATTAACTAATTGAAAAAATTAAAGATTAATTATCTGTTCATCGGCATTCTGGCACTGCTGCTCGCGGTCGCTCTCTGGCCATCCATTCCCTGGTTTGGTAAAGCCGACAACCGTATCGCCGCCATTCAAGCGCGGGGAGAGTTGCGTGTGAGCACCATTCATACTCCCCTGACGTATAACGAAATCAACGGGAAACCTGTTGGCCTGGATTACGAACTGGCGAAACAGTTTGCCGATTACCTCGGCGTAAAACTGAAAGTGACCGTGCGGCAGAATATCAGCCAGTTATTTGACGACCTCGATAATGGCAATGCCGACCTGCTGGCGGCAGGACTGGTTTATAACAGTGAGCGGGTAAAAAATTATCAGCCTGGCCCTACCTATTATTCCGTGTCACAACAACTGGTTTATAAAGTGGGTCAGTATCGCCCACGTACGCTGGGCAACCTGACGGCGGAGCAACTCACCGTTGCACCGGGTCATGTGGTGGTTAACGATCTCCAGACCCTGAAAGAAACAAAATTCCCGGAATTAAGCTGGAAGGTTGACGACAAAAAAGGCTCTGCGGAATTAATGGAAGATGTCATCGAAGGAAAACTCGATTACACCATTGCTGATTCTGTTGCCATTAGCCTGTTTCAGCGCGTTCATCCGGAACTCGCCGTAGCGCTCGACATTACCGATGAACAACCGGTGACCTGGTTTAGCCCGTTAGATGGCGATAATACCCTTTCCGCCGCTCTGCTCGATTTCTTCAATGAGATGAATGAAGACGGTACGCTGGCACGCATTGAAGAGAAATACCTGGGGCATGGCGATGATTTTGATTACGTCGATACGCGCACATTTTTACGCGCCGTCGATGCGGTACTGCCGCAGTTAAAGCCCCTGTTTGAGAAATACGCCGAAGAAATTGACTGGCGTTTGCTGGCCGCTATTGCTTATCAAGAATCGCACTGGGATGCTCAGGCCACTTCACCGACGGGTGTGCGCGGCATGATGATGTTAACCAAAAACACCGCGCAAAGCCTCGGCATTACGGATCGTACCGATGCCGAACAGAGCATCAGCGGCGGCGTGCGTTATTTGCAGGATATGATGAGTAAAGTGCCGGAAAGTGTGCCGGAGAACGAACGGATCTGGTTTGCCCTTGCCGCGTACAATATGGGCTATGCGCATATGCTGGATGCCCGCGCCCTGACGGCAAAAACCAAAGGTAATCCTGACAGTTGGGCTGACGTAAAACAGCGTCTGCCTTTACTTAGCCAGAAACCCTATTACAGCAAGCTGACTTACGGCTACGCTCGTGGGCATGAAGCCTACGCTTATGTCGAAAATATTCGTAAGTATCAGATTAGCCTGGTGGGTTATCTGCAGGAGAAAGAGAAGCAGGCTACAGAAGCGGCGATGCAACTGGCGCAGGATTATCCGGCGGTATCGCCTACGGAGCTGGGCAAAGAGAAATTTCCTTTTCTCTCGTTTCTTTCCCAGTCGTCATCAAACTATTTGACCCACTCTCCCTCTCTGCTGTTTTCCAGAAAAGGGAGTGAAGAGAAACAAAATTAATCTGTCGAGGATTGCGCTTTTTTCTGCGCTTTAATTTCCTGGCGGCGCATGCGAAAGAAGTCACTGAGCAACGCCGCGCACTCATCCGCCAGTATTCCTTCGGTAATTTCCACCCGGTGATTCATACCCGGATGATGCAGCACATCCATTAAAGATCCCGCAGCGCCAGTTTTCGCGTCACGCGCACCAAAGACCACGCGACCAATGCGACTGTGGATCATTGCTCCGGCACACATTACACAGGGTTCAAGCGTGACATACAGCGTGGCGTCGATCAGTCGATAATTTTGCATCACCAGACCGCCCTGCCGCAGGGCCATGATTTCTGCATGTGCGGTGGGATCATGTCGACCAATCGGACGGTTCCAGCCTTCGCCAATAACACGATTGTTATGCACTAATACCGCGCCGACCGGCACTTCCCGCTCATCCCAGGCACGCTTTGCCAGCGTCAGCGCGTGACGCATCCAGTATTCGTGGCTAAATTCGACTTCAGACAAAAAGAAAACTCCGGTTATAAAAGCGCGGCGCATTATACACGGACGCTATGCTTTACTCTATTCCAGTTGCTGGAGTTCACCGCGCGGGGTTACTCGCCAACGATGCTGACAGAAATAAAGCAGCGGATTGTCCTGATTACTGTCGCTATAGCCACTGTACAGCCGCAGCGGCGTGCCGATTTTGCGCTCCAGTTGTGCGACCTTTTCATGTCCCAGACAACGCATCGTCAATACCCAACCACCATAGCCACGCTGAATTTGGCTGGCGATAAGATTAACCCGCGGCAGCCAGGGCGTATCGAAATAAACCGCTTCAACCAGCGGCTGCGGAGAGCCGGTAATCAACCAGATATCAGCATCGGAACTTAACAGGTAGGTGGTTAATCGCTCCTGAACCAGCGGAAAGGCGGTAACATTGTCACGAAACCAGCGTACGAAATCGGCCTGCAACGCCTGCAAACGCGCTTCATTGTGACCAAAAGTGCATCCCCACAGAAGCAGACTCATCGGCCAGCGTGCCGCACGACCTTTTATCAATAACGCAATGGCTATGATCGGCAACAACGGCAGGACAAGTAACGCATTCAGCGGTTGGCGACGCAGTAAATAACGCAGAAAACTGCCGAACATATCCTGCTGATGCAATGTTCCATCTAAGTCAAAAAACACCACACGACGCTCGTGAGTTGCCAAACCATACTCCTCTGGACTGAAACATCCTGATTAATTTTCGCTACTACATAGCCTAACAGATAGATCATCACTTTTCCGGCAACAATCGACCGCATCATGGCTAACTGGAATTTTTAATTCATGGCAATTAGCGGCAATGGAATATAAAATTCACTCGCGTGTGTCTCATATTGCCTGTTGTCGCCACTATTTCATCGCGAGGAAAGATATGAACGGCTTACTTCGTATCCGTCAGCGTTACCAGGGGCTTGCCCAAAGTGATAAAAAACTGGCGGATTATCTGCTGCTACAACCTGATACGGCGCGCCATTTAAGCTCTCAGCAACTGGCCAACGAAGCCGGAGTCAGTCAGTCCAGCGTCGTGAAGTTCGCGCAAAAACTCGGCTATAAAGGTTTTCCGGCACTTAAGTTGGCGTTGAGTGAAGCGCTGGCAAGCCAGCCGGAATCTCCCTCCGTGCCCATTCATAACCAAATCCGCGGTGATGATCCGTTACGGCTGGTCGGCGAAAAACTGATTAAAGAAAATACTGCCGCTATGTACGCAACGTTAAACGTTAATAGTGAAGAGAAACTGCATGAATGCGTGGCAATGTTGCGCTCTGCGCGGCGGATAATTCTGACCGGTATTGGCGCTTCGGGTCTGGTGGCGCAAAACTTTGCCTGGAAGCTGATGAAGATTGGCTTCAATGCTGCCGCAGTGCGCGATATGCATGCGCTACTCGCTACAGTACAGGCGTCGTCCCCTGACGATCTGTTATTAGCCATTTCCTACACCGGTGTACGACGCGAGTTAAACCTGGCGGCAGATGAGATGCTGCGAGTGGGCGGAAAAGTGCTGGCGATTACCGGCTTTACTCCCAATGCCCTGCAACAGCGTGCTTCTCATTGCCTGTATACCATTGCCGAAGAACAAGCGACAAACAGTGCTTCAATCTCTGCTTGTCACGCGCAGGGAATGTTAACGGATTTGCTGTTCATTGCGCTGATTCAGCAGGATCTGGAACTGGCTCCAGAACGTATTCGTCACAGTGAAGCGCTGGTGAAAAAACTGGTCTGAGTAAAGAATGCGCGTATAATGCCCGCCCGGTTTGTGTTGTTTTGAGAGTTTCCTTATGGCGCTGTTAATCACTAAAAAATGCATCAATTGTGATATGTGTGAACCCGAATGCCCGAATGAGGCGATTTCAATGGGCGATCATATCTACGAGATTAACAGCGATAAGTGTACCGAATGCGTAGGGCACTACGAGACACCAACCTGCCAGAAGGTGTGCCCGATCCCCAATACTATTGTGAAGGATCCGCAACATGTCGAGACGGAAGAACAGTTGTGGGATAAATTTGTGCTTATGCATCACGCGGATAAAATTTAATATTCTACCCTGGATGTAGAGTGTTAATTATTTTATAGAGAAACCTTAACGCTATTATATTTATTTGATTGATGACATTAGCATAATTATTCACTAAGTTAATTTATATAGTATCTGCCCAGACACTTATTTATAGTTATTAAAGGCGCGTCCGACTGGTTCACCGGACGCACCTTAAGTACGTTTCCTTGTGTTATAAGAACAGAAGGATCAGCTGTAAAACAGCAATGATGATTTTGATAATCCGTTTAATCAGGTATCGGCAATCAGTCATTCGTTTTTCCTTAAACAAGGAATGCAGCCGTTCAGATTAGCCCTTACATCACCCCAAAACTGAACGTGCGAGTTATTGGAATCGAGTGCTGCACTCCACACCAGAGCTTTGACGACACCACTCGTTTCAATGGGGGAATTCAGTGGCATGGTGTAAAGCACAGCAAAATTGCCAATAACGAAACCGATTTTAATGTACTTATCAAAAAGCGGTCACGTTAATCTTTTTATCAATGTCGATTTCTTCGTAAAGGCTCGCGTTTTTTATGTCAGAGATTGCAAGTTGCTTGTACAGGATAACGAAATTGATCCATAATCATTTCTGTTGGAATCGTGTGCTGCACAAAATTAAAGTTGTAAAGTGAATACCCCCGTTCCTTACCAGTTCGGGGGTTTTACTTTATAAAGAGAACGGTATTTTTTTAACTTTCAATAATTACCGTGGCACAAGCATAGTGGCGTTCATCTGCCAGCGTTACATGCATATTTACAACGCCGAGCTTTTCCGCCAGTTTTAATGCCTCACCCCATAGCCGTAGCCGTGGTTTGCCGAGCTCATCATTGAATACTTCAAATTGATTAAACGCCAGACCATTGCGGATCCCGGTGCCAAACGCTTTTGCCGCCGCTTCTTTCACAGCAAAACGCTTCGCCAGAAAACGCACCGGCTGGTGGTGCGTTTTCCAGATTGCCCATTCGTTATCGCTTAATACGCGGCGTGCCAGGCGCTCACCGGATCGGGCGATCACCGCTTCTATGCGAGCGATCTCCACAATATCCGTACCTAAACCTAATATTGCCATTAGCCACGCGCTTCCAGCATCAGACGCTTCATTTCTGCCACCGCATCTTTCAGTCCGGTCATCACTGCACGACCAATAATGGCATGACCGATATTCAGTTCATGCATCTCAGGGATGGCGGCAATAGCTTTCACGTTGTGATAGGTCAGACCGTGACCAGCGTTAACTTTCAGACCGAGACTAGCGGCAAAGGTCGCGGCTTTGGCGATACGCGCCAGCTCTTGCGCCTGTTCGGCGTCAGTTTTGGCATCAGCATAGCAACCGGTGTGGATCTCGATAAACGGTGCGCCAACCTCTGCCGCAGCTTTGATCTGCTCTTCATCGGCGTCGATAAACAGAGAAACCTGGATCCCGGCCTCCGCCAGACGTTTACAGGCATCGCGCATTTTGTCACGCTGCCCTGCGACGTCCAGGCCGCCTTCGGTTGTTACTTCCTGACGCTTTTCCGGTACCAGACAGCAAAAATGTGGCTTCGTCTCAACGGCGATCGCCAGCATCTCTTCGGTCACCGCCATCTCCAGATTCATGCGGGTATCCAGCGTCTGACGCAGGATGCGCACATCGCGGTCAGTAATGTGGCGGCGATCTTCACGTAAATGCACGGTAATGCCGTCCGCTCCCGCCTGCTCAGCAATAAACGCCGCCTGCACCGGATCCGGGTAAGCAGTACCGCGTGCGTTACGCAGCGTTGCAATATGGTCAATGTTGACGCCTAACAGTAATTCAGCCATGACAATCCTCATCATTCATAATGTGTTTTCACCGTTCGCTTAGGCATAAACTGCCGGAACAGTTCCCTGCTCTTTAATGGTTTACCGCCAAGATACGGCTTAAGCGCCATGCGGGTAAAGCGTTTCGCGGCGCGCAGTGTGTCTGCGTCAGGAAATTCCCGCGCGTTTAACGCTTTTAACTGCCTTCCGGTGAACGTTTTATTGTCGATAACGACGCTTGCGATAAACCCTTTTTCTTCGCGATAACGATACGTCATGGTGTCATCTACCGGCTCGCCGCTACCAGCACAATGGGTAAAATTGACGCCATAGCCCAGATGCCCGAGCAGTGCCAGTTCAAAGCGACGCAGCGCGGGTTCTGGCGTACCAGTGGCACCTGCAAGTGACTGAATGCAGTGCAAGTAATCGAAAAAGAGTTCAGAGAAGCGCGTCTCGTATTCCAGTACGCGGGAGAGAAGTTCGTTGATGTACAGACCGCTGTAAAGCGTGATACCGCTTAATGGCAGCGCCAGCGAGACAGCTTCAGCACTGCGCAGTGTTTTGACTTCACCACGCCCACCGAAGCGAAGCAAGAGAGGGGTGAAAGGTTGTAATGCACCTTTCAGAGTAGAGCGTTTAGAGCGTGCGCCTTTGGCAACCAGACGCACGCGACCCGATTCCTCCGTGAAGACGTCCAGCATCAGGCTGGTTTCGCTCCACGGGCGACTATGCAGGACAAATGCGCGCTGCCAGCCTTCCATCGGAGTTACTCTTAAAGATCGTCAACATAACCGAGACTGCGCAGTGCGCGTTCGTCGTCGGCCCAACCGGATTTCACTTTTACCCACAGCTCAAGGTGAACAGGCGCTTCAAACATTTCCTGCATGTCTTTACGCGCTTCAATCCCGATGGTTTTGATCTTGGCCCCTTTGTTGCCAATAACCATCTTCTTCTGCCCTTCACGCTCAACGAGAATCAAACCGTTGATGTCATAACCGCCGCGTTCGTTAGAGACGAAACGTTCGATCTCCACGGTCACGGAGTACGGCAGTTCAGCGCCGAGGAAACGCATCAGTTTTTCGCGGATGATTTCAGACGCCATAAAACGCTGTGAGCGATCGGTGATGTAATCTTCCGGGAAGTGATGGGTCGCTTCAGGCAGATGCTTACGCACGATTGCTGCGATAGTGTCGACATTCAGCCCGGTTTCGGCAGAGATCGGCACAATATCCAGGAAGTTCATCTGGCTTGCCAGGAACTGTAAGTGCGGCAGCAGATCGGCTTTTTCCTGCACGTTATCCACTTTGTTCACCGCGAGGATTACCGGCGCTTTGCCATCGCGCAGTTTGTTGAGCACCATTTCATCGTCCGGCGTCCAGCGGGTGCCTTCTACGACAAAAATCACCAGCTCAACGTCGCCGATAGAGCTGCTCGCCGCTTTGTTCATCAGGCGGTTAATGGCGCGTTTTTCTTCCATATGCAGGCCTGGGGTATCAACGTAGATCGCCTGATACGCGCCTTCAGTATGGATCCCCACAATGCGGTGACGAGTTGTTTGCGCCTTGCGGGAGGTGATGGAGATCTTCTGCCCCAGCAGTTTGTTCAACAATGTGGATTTGCCAACGTTCGGACGTCCGACGATAGCAATAAATCCGCAGTAACTTTTATCGATGCTCATTCCAGCTCCAGTTTTTTCAACGCCTGTTCGGCGGCAGCCTGCTCAGCCTTACGACGGCTTGAACCTGTGCCAACCACCGGTTCACTCAGGCCGCTGACCTGGCAGTGGATAGTAAATTCCTGATCGTGCGCTTCGCCACGTACCTGGACTACCAGATAAGTTGGCAGCGGCAGATGGCGACCCTGCAAATATTCCTGCAGACGCGTTTTCGGATCTTTTTGTTTATCGCCTGGGCTAATTTCGTCCAGACGAGTTTGATACCAGTTGAGGATTAATTTCTCGACGGTTTGAATATCACTGTCGAGGAATACGCCACCAATTAATGCCTCGACGGTGTCAGCGAGAATTGACTCACGACGAAATCCACCGCTTTTAAGTTCACCTGGCCCTAAACGTAAGCACTCACCTAACTCAAATTCGCGCGCCAGTTCAGCCAGCGTATTACCACGGACCAGCGTGGCGCGCATCCGGCTCATATCGCCTTCATCCACACGAGGAAAACGGTGATAAAGCGCATTGGCGATAACGTAGCTCAGAATAGAGTCACCTAAAAATTCTAAACGCTCGTTATGTTTACTGCTGGCACTACGATGAGTTAATGCCTGCTGCAACAGTTCCTGATGATTAAAAGTGTAGCCCAGCTTCCGTTGAAGCCGATTAATTACGATGGGGTTCATGCGATACCAATAAATAAATGCGTCAACAATTCAGCACACGAAACAGACCTGATATACATGGCTCGGCTAACTGCTTCACTGCAGTTTCAGTTTACCGGTATATGGGGACCAACGCTGTTTCGTGTGCCGTGGCAACCTGGAGGTGCCAACCTTAAACTTCGGGGGAATATTCTATACACAACGACGGGGGATGTCGTTAGCCACGGGAGATTTATCTCATAAATAATTCACGTTGTCGCCATAACGGCGACAACGTGAACGAAGATGGCTATTAATGGATACCGCCAATGCGACTTAAGCGCACACCAGTCGGCCATTCGCCTTCTTGCTTATCGAAGCTCATCCAGATAGCCGTTGCCCGACCGACCAGATTCGCTTCAGGCACAAAGCCCCAGTAACGGCTGTCCGCGCTGTTGTCGCGGTTGTCGCCCATCATGAAGTATTGTCCCGGCGGAACAATCCAGGTTGCCAGTTGTTGCCCTGGCTGCTGGTAATACATCCCCACCTGGTCCTGCGCAATCGGCACTGTCAGAATGCGGTGCGTCACATCACCCAATGTCTCTTTACGCTCGGAAAGACGAATTCCATTTTCTTTGGTTTCGTTTTTCGGCACTTCAAAGAATCCGCTGGTCGCTTCCCCACCATTACGGCGTGAGAAGGTCTGAACGAAATCGCTCGGTTCCACGTTGGAGTAAGTGACCGGTAGCGCGTTTTCGCACGCCTGGCCGGAACTGCATCCCGGTTGAATCGTCAGCTCTTTTGAGACCGGATCATAAGTGACTTTATCGCCTGGCAAACCCACCGCGCGCTTGATGTAATCAAGCTTTGGATCTTCCGGATATTTAAAGACCACGATATCGCCGCGTTTCGGATGACCGGTTTCGATCAGCGTTTTCTGGTAGATAGGATCTTTAATGCCATAAGCAAACTTCTCTACCAGAATAAAATCACCGATTAACAGAGTCGGCATCATCGAACCTGACGGGATCTGGAACGGTTCATAAATAAACGAACGCACAATCAATACGATAGCCAGCACCGGAAAAACAGAAGCACCGGTTTCCAGCCAGCCAGGCTTCGGCGCAACTTTCTTCAGCGTTGCTTTATCCAGTGAGTCACCGGCAGCCGCCTGCGCCGCTGCCTGACGTTCCCGCCGTTTAGGTGCGAAAAAGAATTTATCCACGCACCATAAAATGCCCGTCACCAGTGTGGCAATCACCAGAATCAGGGCAAACATATTCGCCATGCCAACTCCTAAGGGTTATTTGTTGTCTTTGCCGACGTGCAGAATGGCGAGGAACGCTTCCTGCGGCAGCTCGACGTTACCGATCTGCTTCATGCGTTTCTTACCTTCTTTCTGCTTCTGCAGCAGCTTTTTCTTACGGCTGATATCGCCGCCATAACATTTAGCCAGTACGTTTTTACGCAGCTGTTTCACGGTGGAGCGCGCAATGATGTGCGTACCAATCGCTGCCTGAATGGCGATATCAAACTGCTGGCGTGGGATCAGATCTTTCATCTTCTCCACCAGCTCGCGACCGCGGTTTTGCGAATTATCACGGTGGGTGATCAACGCCAGCGCATCAACACGTTCACCGTTGATTAATACGTCTACACGTACCATGTCGGACGCCTGGAAGCGTTTGAAGTTGTAATCCAGAGACGCATAACCACGCGAGGTAGATTTCAGGCGATCGAAGAAGTCGAGCACCACTTCCGCCATCGGGATCTCGTACGTCAGCGCCACCTGATTACCGTGGTAAACCATATTGGTCTGCACGCCGCGTTTTTCTACGCACAGCGTAATAACGTTGCCGAGATATGCCTGCGGCAGCAGCATGTGACACTCTGCAATCGGCTCGCGCAGTTCGTAAATGTTATTTACCGCTGGCAGCTTGGATGGGCTGTCGACGTAGATAACTTCTCTTGACGTGGTTTCAACTTCATACACTACGGTCGGCGCAGTGGTGATCAGATCCAGATCGTATTCACGTTCCAGACGTTCCTGGATGATCTCCATGTGCAGCAGGCCGAGGAAGCCGCAGCGGAAACCAAAGCCCAGCGCGCTGGAGCTTTCCGGCTCATAGAACAGTGAAGCATCGTTCAGGCTGAGTTTGCCCAGCGCGTCACGGAAGGCTTCATAGTCGTCGGAACTTACCGGGAACAGACCGGCGTATACCTGCGGTTTGACTTTCTTAAAGCCAGGCAGCGCCTTTTCTGCCGGATTACGCGCCAGCGTTAAGGTATCGCCTACTGGAGCGCCGTGGATATCTTTAATCGCACATACCAGCCAGCCTACTTCGCCGCATTTCAGTTCAGTACGGTCAACCTGCTTCGGCGTGAAGATGCCCAGACGGTCGGCGTTATAGGTCTGCCCGGTACTCATGACTTTCACTTTGTCGCCCTTACGCAGGGTGCCGTTTTTAATACGGATAAGTGAAACAACGCCCAGGTAGTTGTCGAACCAGGAGTCGATAATGAGTGCCTGCAACGGGCCTTCCGGATCGCCTTCCGGCGGCGGAATGTCGCGCACCAGACGTTCGAGAACGTCCTGTACGCCAACGCCGGTTTTCGCTGAACAGCGCACCGCGTCGGTGGCGTCGATGCCGACGATATCTTCAATTTCTTCCGCCACGCGTTCAGGATCGGCTGCCGGCAGGTCAATCTTGTTCAGTACCGGCACCACTTCGAGATCCATTTCCATGGCGGTGTAGCAGTTTGCCAGGGTTTGCGCTTCTACGCCCTGCCCGGCGTCGACCACCAGCAATGCACCTTCACAGGCAGCCAGCGAACGAGAAACTTCATAGGAGAAGTCTACGTGGCCCGGGGTGTCGATAAAGTTAAGCTGATAGGTTTCGCCGTCAGACGCTTTGTAGTCCAGCGTCACGCTTTGCGCTTTGATGGTAATGCCACGCTCACGCTCAAGATCCATGGAATCGAGAACCTGCGCCTCCATTTCACGGTCAGACAGGCCACCGCAGATCTGGATAATACGGTCAGACAGCGTCGATTTACCGTGGTCAATGTGAGCTATGATCGAAAAGTTACGTATATTCTTCATAAAGTATGATTATTGTGCCTTAATGCCCGGTTAACCAGGCTTTTAGAAGTCGCTGTTCTGAGCTTAACGTCTGTATTAATAGAAACGCCGCATTCTACACTACAACATTGAGGCGAGGAAATGTTCATACCGTATGGATTGTGGTATCTGGAAACGTCCTCGCATTTGTTATGCAAAATGCAACAAAGCCAGTGAAATCACTGGCTCGCGTCTTCCGAAGATGTTTCAAATCGCACAAGGCCAGGCGGCAAGGCCACGCTTAAGATGATCGGTTGCCATTCAGACCGGGCAGCAAACTTTCGAGAGCAGCCACGTGCAATCAGGAATCCACCAACGCCACCGAGAATCGCACCGCATAATGCTGCAATATCTGAAGCAAAGAGTAGCTGAAATAGTGAAGCGATGAGGAATAGTCCCACCAACGGCGACATATAAACCAGTAATGCGGAGCTAAGCAGGCTGCCTTCGGCGATTCCTAATTCTACTTTTTGCCCCGGCACTAACGGCTCATCACAGGGTACGACAATGGTATGCGTGGTTTGCGGGCCAAGTTTATTCAACACGCGGCTACCGCAACCGGCACGTGAAGCGCAGCTGCTGCATGAGGCTTTAACATCACAACTAACCAGCGCCTGCCCGTTTTCCCAGGAGACGACGGTAGCCCACTCTTTGATCATTGCGCTGCCCCGAACTTAATATTCTCGGCAATGCGTTTCGCCGTTTGCGGCGGCAGTTCACCGACAATGGTGATTTCGGCGTTATCACGTACGCTTGTACTGACGGTTCTGCGCCCGGTGCGCAACATCTGATCGGTGCTCGATGGCGTAGCGCGGTTAACGTTTACCGAGAAGCTGAATAATCCGTCGGAATAGAGACGTGATTCGATAGGCATGTTGTCCATCGTCGGTAGCGGACGTCGACTACTGGAAACTTCGCTAAAACCCTGTGGCAACCAGGTTGGCGTCCAGCTGAATTTAGCTTTTTCACCTACAGGAACAGAAAGCAACGGCGGCAAATTTGCCTTCGCCAGCGTCTGCATACTGCTGCTGATATCCTGATTGACATTAAAAGCAATCACGCGAAATTGTTCCAGCGTTTCACCATCGCGATCAAGGAGATCAACCCGCATCGGTAATTTCGATTCGGTGTCCATCCACACGATGTAGCTGTAGCGTGTACCATCTCGGGCAACCACACGAATGACTTCGCAAAGACGATCAGCAATACGCGTGCGCCCGACGGAGATAAAGTCGTAGTAAGGAGAAAGGCGTTTGAAATCGGTATAGATGAGCGATGGTAGAGAATCAACAATGTAATCGCCATTAAGCGTGAACGGTTCAAGTCCCGGTTCAAAATAGCTGATTTCATTGCCGCGCTGTACCACTTCCCGGCGCGGGCCATCCATTTGCAACAATTGTGCAAGAGGACGGTTATCGAGGCGTGCATGTCGATAACGCAGAGACTCAACACCCTGTTTATTGATGCTGATGAATGACAGCTCGTAATTCAGTGACTGACTGGCCAGGTTCATCTGCTGTAATAACGCCCCGGACGCGGGAGTGGCCGAGGCGTTAGCAGAGAATAACAGGCTACCTGTCACTAATGACATGGCAAACCAAAGTTGCTTCATTACTGCGATTGCGTTCCTAAAGTTTGAATTCCTGGCACCTGTACAGCGGCTTGCTGTGTTTGTGCCTGCTCAAACTGAAGCTGTTCAGAGTGGAGTCGACGTTGCAGTTCATAATCCTGCAACATGGCATTAATGCGACGACGCTGCTCCTGTACCTGCTGCTGTTGACCATTGTTTGCGGTCGCTTCAGAAGGTACTCCCAGACTTACCGGACTGGCTTTCCCCATCATCGGCAGAGTATTAAATACCGGTGTTTCGGGCTGCTGGGACGTTTCAGATTGTCCATTATAGTGCTGGACACCAACGATAACTGCAAGCGATACACATGCCGCTACGCCCATTTGGGTAAGCTGTGCCGCCCATGGACGTATTTTCTGCCAGAATGGCATTTTCTGCCATTGATGCGGCGCAGGCTGGGCTTCCGGGATCAACGTCGCCGGTTGACGTACTGGCTCTTCTTCAATGGCGGCCATCACGCGTGAAGAGATATCGAAATGGAGCACCTCGGGAGTATCACCCCGCATTGAGTCACGGATTAAGTGATAGCTTTCCCAGGTTTTCTGCATTTCTGGGTTATGAGCCAGTTCGTTAAGCAGCTCACTATCCAGCGTTTCGCCATCCATTAAAGCGGAAAGTTGTTCTTTCTGCATGCCTAATACCCTTATCCAGTATCCCGCTATCGTCAACGCCTGATAAGCGGTTGAACTTTGTTATCAATAGCTTCCCTCGCTCGGAAGATACGTGAACGCACCGTACCTACCGGACAATCCATGATAGCGGCTATCTCTTCATAGCTCAGGCCATCCAGCTCCCGCAAGGTTATTGCCATGCGTAAATCTTCCGGGAGGGACTCAATAGTTCGGAAAACTATCTGTCTCAGTTCTTCTGACAACATTAAGTTCTCAGGGTTCGAAATTTCTTTCAACGCGCCGCCACTTTCGAAGTTTTCAGCTTCAATGGCATCCACATCACTGGAAGGTGGACGACGCCCCTGAGCAACCAGGTAATTTTTCGCTGTATTTACAGCAATCCGATACAGCCATGTATAAAAAGCGCTATCTCCCCGGAACGAATCCAGCGCACGATAGGCTTTAATAAAAGCTTCTTGTACCACATCGGGAACATCACCCGACGGCACATAGCGGGAAACCAGACTCGCCACTTTATGCTGATAGCGCACTACCAGTAAGTTAAAGGCTTTCTGATCTCCCTTCTGGACCCGTTCAACCAGGACCTGGTCCGTTAACTGCTCGCTCATCCGAGGTAAAGTCTCCCCAAACCAAATTTCCACGCGCTATCGAAACGCCACTCCATTAGCTGCAATTTGAGCAAGCAAAGGGTTAGAGTGTCTCGTTTTTGTAAAGTTCCGTAACGCATCTGTTTTTGTTTGTCATGCTGTAGACGGATCATTATCTATCATTATAAGTCTACAGAATCTGAACATCGCATTATCTGTGTAGAAATGCCCATTTAACTGCCTGAAGAGTAACCCAACGGCCTTTTTATTTCACCACCTAATCCTCCACCAGCCAGTAACTTCTCTTTTTCTCGCCGCCCTGCGTCAGCGTGTTTAGCAACTGTAACAAATATTAAAATAGCAGGTGTTTATTCGCACAACATGATGCTATGCTGACCAAACAATGTTTAGTAAATTAAACAAAGAAAATGAATACTCTCCCTGAACATTCATGTGACGTGTTGATTATTGGTAGCGGCGCAGCCGGACTTTCACTGGCGCTACGCCTGGCTGACCAGCATCAGGTCATCGTTCTAAGTAAAGGCCCGGTAACGGAAGGTTCAACATTTTATGCCCAGGGCGGTATTGCCGCCGTGTTTGATGAAACTGACAGCATTGACTCGCATGTGGAAGACACATTGATTGCCGGGGCTGGTATTTGCGATCGTCATGCAGTTGAATTTGTCGCCAGCAATGCACGATCCTGTGTGCAATGGCTAATCGACCAGGGGGTGTTGTTTGATACCCACATTCAACCGAATGGCGCAGAAAGCTACCATCTGACCCGTGAAGGTGGACATAGTCACCGTCGAATTCTTCATGCCGCCGACGCCACCGGTAGAGAAGTAGAAACCACGCTGGTGAGCAAGGCGCTGAACCATCCGAATATTCGCGTGCTGGAGCGCAGCAACGCGGTTGATCTGATTGTTTCTGACAAAATTGGCCTGCCGGGCACGCGACGGGTTGTTGGCGCGTGGGTATGGAACCGAAATAAAGAAACGGTGGAAACCTGCCACGCAAAAGCAGTGGTACTGGCAACCGGCGGTGCGTCGAAGGTTTATCAGTACACCACCAATCCGGATATTTCTTCTGGCGATGGCATTGCTATGGCGTGGCGCGCAGGCTGCCGGGTTGCCAATCTCGAATTTAATCAGTTCCACCCTACCGCGCTGTATCACCCACAGGCACGCAATTTCCTGTTAACGGAAGCACTGCGCGGCGAAGGCGCTTATCTCAAGCGCCCGGATGGTACGCGTTTTATGCCCGATTTTGATGATCGCGGCGAACTGGCCCCGCGCGATATTGTCGCCCGCGCTATTGACCATGAAATGAAACGCCTCGGCGCGGATTGTATGTTCCTCGACATCAGCCATAAGCCCGCCGATTTTATTCGCCAGCATTTCCCGATGATTTATGAAAAATTGCTCGGGCTGGGGATTGATCTCACACAAGAACCAGTACCGATTGTGCCTGCTGCACACTATACCTGCGGTGGTGTGATGGTGGATGATCATGGGCGTACGGACGTCGAGGGTTTGTATGCCATTGGCGAAGTGAGTTATACCGGCTTACACGGCGCTAACCGCATGGCCTCTAACTCCTTGCTGGAGTGTCTGGTCTATGGCTGGTCGGCGGCAGAAGATATCACCAGATGTATGCCTTATGCCCACGGCGTCAGTACGTTACCGCCGTGGGATGAAAGCCGCGTTGAGAACCCTGATGAACGGGTGGTGATTCAACATAACTGGCACGAGCTACGTCTGTTTATGTGGGATTACGTCGGCATTGTGCGCACAACGAAGCGCCTGGAACGCGCCCTGCGGCGGATAACCATGCTCCAGCAAGAAATAGACGAATATTACGCCCATTTCCGCGTCTCAAATAATTTGCTGGAGCTGCGTAATCTGGTACAGGTTGCCGAGTTGATTGTTCGCTGTGCAATGATGCGTAAAGAGAGTCGGGGGTTGCATTTCACGCTGGATTATCCGGAACTGCTCACCCATTCCGGTCCGTCGATCCTTTCCCCCGGCAATCATTACATAAACAGATAAAAAGCCTGGGTCAGCGCCGTATACGCTTCGGAATAGTTCTGGTCTGGCCCACGAATGACTAAGCGATCGCTAAAGCATTCTCCCGCCTGCGGGGAGAATGCCAGCAGCACCCGATGCGGCAGTCGCGCTTCGTTTTCCGCCACATCCGTCCGCAAACGTAAATGCCAGCCCATACTTAATGCCAGTTCAGTAAAACCATTACCAATCTGCTCTGGCAGCACCACGCAGAAAAATCCCTCTTCGGTAATGCACTCCGCCGCACAGGTCAGCAACGATGGGTGATCAAGCGTAGTGGTATAGCGAGCCTGTTCCCGTTGAGGTGTCGCGCACTCTACTCCCTGCTGATAGTAAGGTGGGTTACTGATGATTAAATCGAAGCGTACTGTCTGCTGTGTGATCCACTGCTGAATATCCGCCGTATGGACGTTAATCCGCTCTGCCCACGGGGACTGGTTGATATTTTCCTGCGCCTGCGCGGCAGCTTCACTTTCCAGTTCAACTGCATCAATCATTACGCTGTCATCGGTTCGCTGCGCCAGCATTAATGCCAGCAACCCGCTACCCGCGCCGATATCAAGGCAACGTTTTACCCCAGCCACCGGTGCCCATGCGCCCAGCAAAATGCCATCCGTTCCCACTTTCATCGCACAACGATCGTGAGCAACAAAAAACTGTTTAAAAGTAAATCCATTACGACGAAGCACGGATGTAGACTGTGACATGAAAATAAAACCTTGCAGGAAAAACGGCGATAGCACCGGGTGAGAACAATACCCGAGAAGCGATATCCATACAAACAGATGAAGATTGCAGCCGTAACGTCTATAATCAGCGCCCCACACAGAGGTAGAACATGACTGTAACGACTTTTTCCGAACTTGAACTCGACGAAAGCCTGCTGGAAGCCCTCCAGGATAAAGGTTTCACTCGCCCGACCGCCATTCAGGCTGCCGCCATTCCGCCTGCGCTCGATGGCCGTGATGTACTCGGTTCTGCGCCGACAGGCACCGGTAAAACGGCGGCGTATCTGCTGCCAGCGTTGCAGCACCTGCTCGATTTCCCACGTAAGAAATCCGGTCCGCCGCGTATTTTGATCCTCACCCCAACTCGCGAGCTGGCGATGCAGGTGGCCGATCATGTCCGCGAACTGGCGAAACATACGCATCTGGATATTGCCACCATCACCGGCGGCGTAGCCTATATGAACCACGCGGAAGTGTTCAGCGAAAATCAGGACATCGTGGTCGCCACGACCGGACGTCTGCTGCAATACATAAAAGAAGAGAACTTCGATTGCCGCGCGGTTGAAACGCTGATCCTCGACGAAGCAGACCGTATGCTGGATATGGGCTTCGCCCAGGATATCGAACATATTGCTGGCGAAACGCGCTGGCGTAAACAGACCCTGCTCTTTTCGGCAACTCTGGAAGGCGATGCGATTCAGGACTTTGCCGAGCGTCTGCTGGAAGATCCGGTGGAGGTTTCTGCCAATCCGTCCACCCGTGAGCGCAAAAAAATTCATCAGTGGTATTACCGCGCCGATGATCTTGAGCATAAAACCGCGTTGCTGGTGCATCTGTTAAAACAGCCGGAAGCGACCCGCTCAATTGTGTTTGTGCGTAAGCGTGAGCGTGTGCATGAGCTGGCAAACTGGCTGCGCGAAGCAGGCATCAACAACTGCTATCTCGAAGGTGAGATGGTACAAGGCAAGCGTAACGAAGCGATTAAACGCTTGACCGAAGGCCGCGTAAACGTACTGGTTGCTACCGATGTTGCCGCGCGCGGTATCGACATTCCTGACGTCAGCCACGTCTTTAACTTCGATATGCCGCGCAGTGGCGATACTTATTTGCACCGTATCGGACGTACCGCGCGCGCCGGTCGTAAAGGCACCGCGATTTCGCTGGTGGAAGCCCATGACCATCTGCTGCTGGGCAAAGTTGGCCGTTATATTGAAGAGCCAATTAAAGCTCGCGTAATTGATGAGTTACGTCCGAAAACGCGTGCGCCAAGCGAGAAGCAGACCGGCAAGCCATCGAAGAAAGTGTTGGCTAAACGTGCCGAGAAGAAAAAAGCTAAAGAGAAAGAGAAGCCGCGGGTGAAAAAACGCCATCGCGACACTAAAAATATTGGTAAGCGCCGTAAACCAAGCGGAACGGGCGTGCCACCGCAAACGACAGAAGAGTAATCTCAATGCCGGGTTTAAGCCCGGCATTGTTTTTATCCCGGCAAAAAACACTCTTCAACACACTGAATAAAAGTGTGCATCGCCGGGCTAACCGCTTTTCCGGCATGGTGAGCGCACATGGCCGTAATGGTTTGCGACTGTTCGCCAAAAGGCAATTCAATTAATTCTCCGCACTCCAACTCTTTTACCACCGCAAAACGCGGCAGGTAACTGACTCCGATATTTGCCGCGACACAACGCTTGATGCTTTCGATACTTATAAGCTCAATGGTGTTTTCCACCGTGATCCGCCGCTGGCGCAGCGTGCTCTCAAATATCTGCCGGAAGACACATTGTGGTTCGTTGATAATAAAGCTACAGGCGTTATGTCTTCCCGGCTCAGTAAAATCGACATCTGCAATTTGCGGTGAAGCCACCAGCACCAGCGGTTGTTCACCCAACTCTCGTCGGTTCAAAGCATCATCATTCCCTACGCGATAAAAAACCCCGACATCGGCCTCATCATTCAGTAGCGCATCACGGATCACGTAACAGTTCAGCGACTGCAACGATAAACGCACTTTTGGAGCGCGTTGCCGAAAACGCTGCAACACCTGCGGCATTCGATAAGAGAGCAACGTTTCGCCTGAAATAACGCGTAGTTCCCCGTCCGGATCCGACTCTTTTTTGGCAGCCTCACGAAGGGTATCCATCACTCTGGTGAGTTCATAAATGTGCGGCAGCAGCTTTTTTCCTTCGCGGGTAAGGCACATTCGTCGACCAATTTTCTCAAATAACTGGACTGAGAACTCCTGCTCAAGCTGCTGAATATGAAAAGTCACCGTCGATTGTGTGCAGCACAATTTTTGCGAAGCTCGCAAAAAGGAACCCTCTTCCACCACGGTTTTAAGTGTAATAAAACGGCGCAGATCCATAACCCCAAACCTATCGAAAATATCGAATTTAGAATGTAAAAACATTCATTTTTTTAAATGTTCCGTGTCGGGTACTGTCTACCAAAACAGAGGAGATAACAAGTGACACCGACCCTTTTAAGTGCTTTTTGGACTTACACCCTGATTACCGCCATGACGCCAGGACCGAACAATATTCTCGCCCTTAGCTCAGCCACAACGCACGGATTTCGTCAGAGTACTCGCGTGCTGGCAGGGATGAGTCTGGGATTTTTAATCGTCATGTTGCTATGCGCGGGAATTTCGTTTTCACTGGCTGTTATCGACCCGGCAGCAGTGCATCTGTTGAGTTGGGCGGGGGCGGCATATATTGTCTGGCTGGCGTGGAAAATCGCTACCAGTCCAACAAAGGAAGATGGGCTTCAGACAAAACCAATCAGTTTTTGGGCCAGCTTTGCTTTGCAGTTTGTGAACGTCAAAATCATTTTGTATGGCATTACAGCACTGTCGACGTTTGTCCTGCCGCAAACGCAGGCGCTAAGCTGGATAATTGGCGTCAGCGTTTTGCTGGCGGTGATTGGGACGTTTGGCAATGTGTGCTGGGCGCTGGCGGGGCACCTGTTTCAGCGATTGTTTCGCCAGTATGGTCGCCAGTTAAATATCGTGCTCGCGCTGCTGCTGGTCTATTGCGCGGTACGCATTTTCTATTAATGAAAAAAGCGGAAGAGGTCGCCCTCTTCCGCTTAGTAACTTGCTACTTAAGCCTTACAGGCTTTCAGTAAAGGTACGAGCGATAACGTCGCGCTGCTGTTCCGGAGTCAGAGAGTTAAAGCGAACTGCATAACCGGATACACGGATGGTCAGCTGCGGATATTTTTCCGGATGCTTAACTGCATCTTCCAGAGTTTCACGACGCAGAACGTTTACGTTCAGGTGTTGACCACCTTCAACGCGAACTTCTGGTTTCACTTCTACTGGAACTTCACGGTACTCAATGTCACCCAGTTTGCTTACTGCAACCACTTCGTCTTCTGCAAAACCTGCTTTCGCAACGATGCAACGCGCTTCGCCTTTTTCGCTGTCCAGCAGCCAGAAAGAGTTCAGCAGATCGTCGTTAGCGGCTTTAGTAATCTGGATACCTGTAATCATGTGATGCCTCCCCGGCAAAATTATTTGATTTGTTCAGCCTGTCGCGGCCAATTGGTAAAACCATTGTTGCTTGAGTGTATATATACTCCTCAAACACCCTTGAATCTTTGATTTAAATCAATAAAAACCACACATCAAGTATGGTTGCAAATGGATTTTATTGTTTTACATCAACTTATGCAGGTGTGAAATTTTACCAATTTACATTTTTTTGCACTCGTTTAAGTCTAAAAAATGAGCATGATTTTGTTCTGTAGAAAGAAGCAGTTAAGCTAGGCGGATTGAAGATTCGCGGGAGAGCGAGATGGCAAACGAATTAACCTGGCATGATGTGCTGGCTGAAGAGAAGCAGCAACCCTATTTTCTTAATACCCTACAGACCGTCGCCAGCGAGCGGCAGTCCGGCGTCACTATCTATCCGCCACAAAAAGATGTCTTTAACGCGTTCCGCTTTACAGAGTTGGGTGACGTTAAAGTGGTGATTCTCGGCCAGGATCCTTATCACGGACCGGGACAGGCGCATGGTCTGGCATTTTCCGTTCGCCCCGGCATTGCGACACCGCCGTCACTGCTGAATATGTATAAAGAGCTGGAAAATACTATTCCCGGTTTCACCCGCCCTAATCATGGTTATCTTGAAAGCTGGGCGCGTCAGGGCGTTCTGCTACTCAATACTGTGTTGACGGTTCGCGCAGGTCAGGCACATTCCCACGCCAGCCTCGGCTGGGAGACCTTCACCGATAAAGTAATCAGCCTGATTAACCAGCACCGCGAAGGCGTGGTGTTTTTGTTGTGGGGCTCACATGCGCAAAAGAAAGGGGCGATTATTGATAAGCAACGCCATCACATACTGAAAGCGCCGCATCCATCACCGCTTTCTGCGCATCGTGGGTTCTTTGGCTGCAACCATTTTGTGCTGGCAAATCAGTGGCTGGAACAACGTGGCGAGAAACCGATTGACTGGATGCCAGTATTACCGGCAGAAAGTGAGTAAATTTGCAGGAAAACGCCGGATGGCAGCGTTGCCACCCGGCTGATTTATCAGGCTTTATTCTGACGCCACCATTCACCAAGCAAAACGCCGGTTGCAACAGAGATATTTAGCCCGGCAACGTTGCCAGTACCATCAATCTTCACGCGCAAATCGTTCGGATCGCGTGCGGCATCCGGTAACCCTTCATATTCCTGACCCAGCACCAGTACCATTTTCGCTGGCAGACTGGTTTTGAACAGCGGTTTCCCCTGCTCGCTGGAAGTGGTCACTACGGTGTAACCTGCCTGACGGAAATCATCCAGCACGTTAACAATGTTGTCGCCAGTAATCGGCTGAACGTGCTCTGCGCCGCCTTCTGCGGTACGGATAGCCGCCCCCGACTCCAGCAGTGCCGCATCCTGCACCACAACGCCTTTCACGCCGAAGTGCGCGCAGCTGCGCATCATGCCACCCAGGTTATGCGGGTTAGATTCGTTTTCCAGCGCCAGTACACAATCCTGCGCGCCTGCCTGGCTTACCCACTGCTGCACGGTTGTACCGTTACGCTTTTTGATCAGGAAGCAAACGCCGCCGTGATGTTCCGTGCCTGACGCTTTTGTCAGTTCCGCTTCATCTACCACATGGTACGCTTTGCGGTTTGCTGCCATCCAGCGCAAGGCTTCTTTAAAACGCGGCGTTACACTCTGGATAAACCAGGCGCGAACAATCGCTTCCGGACGGCTCTGGAACAGTGCCTGACAGGCATTTTCGCCGTAGACGCGGGTTTCTTCCGCACGCTGACGACGCAACACTTCCGGATCAATAAAACTTTTACCACTGATGCCACCGTGATCGGCCTTTTCCGGCGTCTCATCACCCGGCGCGCGGGAAACTGTGCGCCACGGCGACTCTTCCCACTTGCGGTCACGGGGCTGACTCTGTTTGTCATCGCGGGCGGGGCGACGGCCACCGTCAGCACGAGATTTTCCTGGACGCCCGCCCCCTTTCCCGGTACGCGGGTTGTGGGTACGTTTATCAGAATCATCATCACTGCGGACATACATCACTTTGACCTTGCCGCTTTTACCTTTCATTTCATCGTTCATGCTTTTCTCCACCAGCGCTGCGCGAAGCGCGCAGATTACCCGAAGTCCGCGCGGTTCGCCATGATTTCGTACCAAAGCCTGCGACTATCATACCTATTGAATTAAACAGATTGTTGTCTGGAACAATGTCCCCGATAATATGTAACATATTAGAAACATACCGGCGTCGTTGCCGATAAGTCTCCTTACTCATCCCGAGGTTAGTTATGAATACCGTTTGTACCCATTGTCAGGCCATCAATCGCATTCCCGACGATCGGATCGAAGATGCGGCAAAATGCGGACGCTGCGGTCACGACTTGTTTGACGGAGAGGTGATTAATGCGACCGGTGAAACGCTCGACAAATTGCTGAAAGATGATCTACCTGTGGTGATCGACTTCTGGGCACCGTGGTGCGGCCCCTGCCGTAATTTCGCACCAATTTTTGAAGATGTCGCGCAAGAGCGTAGCGGTAAAGTGCGCTTTGTGAAAGTGAATACCGAAGCTGAACGTGAATTGAGCAGTCACTTTGGAATTCGTAGTATACCGACGATCATGATTTTCAAAAACGGTCAGGTTGTCGACATGCTTAATGGCGCAGTACCGAAAGCGCCGTTTGATAGCTGGCTGAACGAATCTCTTTAATCTTACCGGGGCGCATCTTGTGCCCCGTTTTCTCCTCTGCGACAATGGCGTTTTTTCGACGCTCTCTTATGACCGAAAACGCTGTTCTCCAGTTACGCGCCGAGCGTATTGCGCGCGCAACACGTCCTTTTCTTGCCCGCGGTAATCGCGTTCGTCGCTGCCAACGCTGTCTTTTGCCAGAGACATTATGTCTCTGTTCGACAATTACCCCAGCACAAGCAAAAAGTCGCTTCTGTTTGCTGATGTTCGACACCGAGCCAATGAAGCCCAGTAATACCGGGCGTCTGATTGCTGATATTTTGCCTGATACCGTTGCGTTTCAATGGTCGCGTACCGAACCCTCGCTAGATTTGCTGGATCTGGTACAAAACCCGGACTATCAGCCAATGGTGGTCTTTCCCGCCTCGTATGCTGATGAGCAACGGGAAGTGATCTTCACACCACCTGCCGGTAAGCCTCCGCTATTTATCATGCTCGATGGTACCTGGCCTGAAGCTCGCAAGATGTTTCGTAAAAGTCCGTATCTGGATAATCTTCCCGTCATTTCCGTCGATCTTTCCCGGCTTTCTGCCTATCGCCTGCGTGAAGCCCAGGCTGAAGGCCAATATTGTACTGCCGAGGTAGCCATCGCACTGTTAGATATGGCCGGCGATACCGAAGCCGCAACGGGCTTAGGCGAGCATTTCACTCGTTTTAAAACGCGCTATCTGGCAGGAAAAACGCAACATCTGGGTAGCATCACAGCAGAACAGTTAGAAAGCGTTTAAAATCATTCGGTCACTTCTGCGGGAGACCGGTATGAGTCAGCGAGGACTGGAAGCACTACTGCGACCAAAATCGATTGCGGTAATTGGCGCATCGATGAAATCCAATCGAGCAGGTTACCTGATGATGCGTAACCTGCTGGCGGGAGGCTTTAACGGACCGGTACTCCCGGTGACGCCAGCCTGGAAAGCGGTGTTGGGTGTGTTGGCCTGGCCGGATATTGCCAGCTTGCCCTTTACACCCGACCTTGCGGTTTTATGTACCAATGCCAGCCGTAATCTTGCTCTTCTGGAAGAGCTCGGCGAGAAAGGCTGTAAAACCTGCATTATTCTTTCCGCCCCGGCATCGCAACATGAAGATCTCCGCGCCTGCGCCCTGCGCCATAACATGCGCCTGCTAGGACCAAACAGTCTGGGGTTACTGGCTCCCTGGCAAGGTCTGAATGCCAGCTTTTCGCCTGTGCCGATTAAACGCGGCAAGCTGGCGTTTATTTCGCAATCGGCTGCCGTCTCCAATACCATCCTCGACTGGGCGCAACAGCGTGAGATGGGCTTTTCCTACTTTATTGCGCTCGGCGACAGCCTGGATATCGACGTTGATGAATTGCTCGACTATCTGGCCCGCGACAGTAAAACCAGCGCCATCCTGCTCTATCTCGAACAGTTAAGCGACGCACGACGCTTTGTTTCGGCGGCCCGTAGTGCCTCTCGCAACAAACCGATTCTGGTGATTAAAAGCGGACGTAGCCCGGCGGCTCAACGTCTGTTGAACACCAAGGCAGGAATGGATCCGGCGTGGGATGCGGCTATTCAGCGTGCCGGTTTGTTGCGGGTACAGGATACTCACGAGCTGTTTTCGGCGGTGGAAACCCTCAGCCATATGCGCCCGCTGCGTGGCGACCGGCTGATGATTATCAGCAACGGTGCTGCGCCTGCCGCGCTGGCGCTGGATGCCTTATGGTCACGCAATGGCAAGCTGGCAACGCTAAGCGAAGAAACCTGCCAGAAACTGCGCGATGCACTGCCAGAACATGTGGCAATCTCTAACCCGCTCGATCTACGCGATGACGCCAGCAGTGAGCACTATATTAAAACGCTGGATATTCTGCTCCACAGCCAGGATTTTGACGCGCTGATGGTTATTCATTCGCCCAGCGCCGCTGCTCCCGCAACAGAAAGTGCGCAAGCATTAATTGAAGCGGTAAAGCATCATCCCCGCAGCAAGTATGTTTCTCTGCTGACGAACTGGTGCGGCGAGCACTCCTCGCAAGAGGCACGACGATTATTCAGTGAAGCCGGGCTGCCGACCTATCGCACGCCGGAAGGAACCATCACTGCTTTTATGCATATGGTGGAGTACCGACGTAATCAGAAGCAACTACGCGAAACGCCGGCGTTGCCCAGCAATCTGACCTCTAATACCGCAGAAGCGCATCTTCTGTTGCAACAGGCGATTGCCGAAGGGGCTACGTCGCTCGATACCCATGAAGTTCAGCCCATCCTGCAAGCGTATGGCATGAACACGCTCCCCACCTGGATTGCCAGCGATAGCACCGAAGCGGTGCATATTGCCGAACAGATTGGTTATCCGGTGGCGCTGAAATTGCGTTCGCCGGATATTCCACATAAATCGGAAGTTCAGGGCGTAATGCTCTACCTGCGTACAGCTAATGAAGTCCAGCAAGCGGCAAACGCTATTTTCGATCGCGTAAAAATGGCCTGGCCGCAGGCGCGGATCCACGGCCTGTTGGTGCAAAGTATGGCTAACCGTGCTGGCGCTCAGGAGTTGCGGGTTGTGGTTGAGCACGATCCGGTTTTCGGGCCGTTGATCATGCTGGGCGAAGGCGGTGTGGAGTGGCGTCCTGAAGATCAAGCCGTCGTCGCACTACCGCCGCTGAACATGAACCTGGCCCGCTATCTGGTTATTCAGGGGATCAAAAGTAAAAAGATTCGTGCGCGCAGTGCGCTACGCCCATTAGATGTTGCAGGCTTGAGCCAGCTTCTGGTGCAGGTTTCTAACTTGATTGTCGATTGCCCGGAAATTCAGCGTCTGGATATTCATCCTTTGCTGGCTTCTGGCAGTGAATTTACCGCGCTGGATGTCACGCTGGATATCGCGCCGTTTGAAGGCGATAACGAGAGTCGGCTGGCAGTGCGCCCTTATCCGCATCAGCTGGAAGAATGGGTAGAATTGAAAAACGGTGAACGCTGCTTGTTCCGCCCGATTTTGCCAGAAGATGAGCCACAGCTTCAGCAATTCATTTCGCGAGTCACCAAAGAAGATCTTTATTACCGCTACTTTAGCGAGATCAACGAATTTACCCATGAAGATTTAGCCAACATGACGCAGATCGACTACGATCGGGAAATGGCTTTTGTGGCGGTACGACGTATTGATCAAACAGAAGAGATCCTCGGCGTCACGCGTGCGATCTCCGACCCTGATAACATCGATGCCGAATTTGCCGTGCTGGTTCGCTCGGATCTCAAAGGGTTAGGCTTAGGTCGACGCTTAATGGAAAAGTTGATTACCTATACGCGAGATCACGGACTACAACGTCTGAATGGTATTACGATGCCAAACAATCGTGGCATGGTGGCGCTGGCCCGCAAGCTCGGGTTTAACGTTGATATCCAGCTCGAAGAGGGGATCGTTGGGCTTACGCTAAATCTTGCCCAGCGCGAGGAATCATGAGTAAGGTACTGGAAATGTTGACCACTTAATCGGGACTGGTGTTATTATTGCCCGCTTATGTCGTCTGCATTGCACAGAGGACCCTTCAATGAACAGAGAAGAAATGCACTGTGATGTTGTCAAAATTTAAGCGTAATAAACATCAACAACACCTTGCCCAACTACCCAAGATTTCTCAATCAGTTGATGATGTCGATTTCTTTTACGCTCCCGCCGACTTCCGGGAGACGTTGCTGGAAAAAATAGCCAGCGCGAAGCAGCGCATTTGCATTGTTGCCCTGTATCTCGAACAGGATGACGGTGGCAAAGGCATTCTGAACGCGTTGTATGAGGCTAAAAGGCAGCGTCCGGAACTGGATGTGCGGGTGCTGGTCGACTGGCATCGTGCACAACGTGGACGCATTGGCGCTGCGGCATCTAACACTAACGCTGACTGGTACTGCCGCATGGCGCAGGAAAATCCGGGCGTAGATGTTCCGGTTTATGGCGTTCCAATCAATACCCGTGAAGCCCTTGGTGTTCTGCACTTTAAAGGCTTTATCATCGACGATAGCGTACTTTATAGCGGTGCCAGCCTGAACGATGTTTACCTGCATCAGCACGATAAATATCGCTACGACCGTTATCATCTGATCCGTAACCGTAAGATGTCAGACATTATGTTTGAATGGGTTACACAGAATATTATGAATGGCCGCGGCGTTAATCGTCTGGATGATGTTAATCGGCCAAAAAGCCCGGAAATCAAGAACGACATTCGCCTGTTCCGCCAGGAGCTGCGTGATGCCGCTTATCATTTCCAGGGCGATGCCGACAACGATCAGCTTTCCGTAACGCCGCTAGTGGGGCTGGGGAAATCGAGTCTGTTGAACAAGACCATTTTCCATCTTATGCCTTGTGCCGAGCAGAAACTAACCATCTGTACGCCATACTTCAACCTGCCAGCAATCCTTGTGCGCAATATTATCCAGTTGCTGCGCGAAGGGAAAAAGGTCGAAATTATTGTTGGTGATAAAACCGCGAACGACTTCTACATTCCGGAAGATGAACCTTTCAAGATAATTGGCGCATTGCCTTATCTCTATGAGATCAATCTGCGTCGTTTCCTGAGCCGTTTGCAGTATTACGTCAATACTGACCAGCTAGTGGTTCGGTTATGGAAAGATGACGACAACACCTATCACCTAAAAGGGATGTGGGTTGATGATAAGTGGATGTTGATCACCGGTAATAACCTGAACCCGCGCGCCTGGCGTCTGGATCTGGAAAACGCCATTTTGATCCACGATCCGCAACTGGAGCTTGCGCCACAGCGAGAGAAAGAACTGGAGCTGATCCGCGAGCATACCACCATCGTTAAGCACTATCGCGATCTGCAAAGTATTGCCGATTATCCGGTGAAGGTTCGTAAACTCATCCGTCGTTTGCGCCGTATCCGCATCGACCGATTAATTAGCCGCATCCTGTAATCACAACCCCGTCCTGTACGGGGTTTGTTTTGGAGGCCACGTTTTGCGTATTCTTTTTGTCTGTTCGCTATTGTTACTTTCTGGATGCAGCCATATGGCTAACGATAGCTGGAGCGGGCAGGATAAAGCTCAACACTTTATCGCCTCGGCGATGCTTTCCGCCGCCGGAAATGAATATGCACAGCATCAGGGGATGAGTCGCGATCGCAGTGCCACTTTCGGGCTGATGTTCTCTGTTGGGCTGGGCGCGTCAAAAGAACTTTGGGATAGCCGCCCCGAGGGGAGCGGCTGGAGCTGGAAAGATTTTACCTGGGATGTCGCCGGTGCAACTACTGGCTATACCGTCTGGCAACTGACCCGTCACTAAAGACGCATCCCCTTCCCTTTGCGATGTAGCATCAAAGAAACCAGAAACGCCACCACGGCCATCAAGGTCACATACCAGAAGAAGGCTGTTTCCATTCCTATTGATTTCAGCGACAACGCTACGTACTCCGCCGAACCACCAAATATAGCATTGGCGACCGCATATGACAGACCAACACCTAATGCACGAACCTGTGCCGGGAACATCTCAGCCTTCAGTATTCCACTGATTGAAGTATAAAAACTCACGATCAGCAGGGCACACATCACCAGACCAAAAGCGGCATAAGGCGAGGAAACGTTTTGTAATGCTGAGAGAATAGGAACGGTAAAAATGGCTGCCAGCGAACCGAAACATAACATTGAGGTACGGCGACCAATCTTATCCGACAGCGCGCCAATGAGTGGTTGAATAAGCATGAATACAAACAATGCGGCAGTCATAATGCCACTCGCCACGTTGGCATGCATTCCCGCAGTATTTACCAGATACTTCTGCATATAAGTGGTGAAGGTATAGAAACAAAGGGAGCCCGCAGCGGTAAAACCGAGAACCATGATGAATGCACGGCGATTGCGCCATAATCCTTTCAGAGATCCAGCTTCTTTTAAAGCGCGCGTTTCTTGTTGCGAAGTTTCATCTAACTGACGACGTAACCACAACGCCACAACAGCTAACACAGCTCCTAACGCGAAAGGAATACGCCATCCCCACTCTCTGAGTGCAGCGTCTTCCATGGTATGTTGTAAAACCACGACAACCAGTAGGGCTAGCAGTTGTCCGCCGATCAACGTCACATACTGAAATGATGCGTAAAAACCTTTGCGCCCTTCAACGGCAACTTCACTCATATAGGTGGCGCTGGTGCCATATTCTCCGCCAACGGATAATCCCTGAAATAAACGAGCGAGAAGCAATAATGCCGGAGCCCACGTACCTATAGTTTCATAACCTGGGAGGCAGGCGATAACCAGCGATCCGAAACACATCATACACACCGATAACAGCATCGATTTTTTGCGACCATGTTTATCGGCTATGCGGCCAAATAGCCAACCGCCTATTGGGCGCATCAGGAATCCCGCAGCAAAAACACCTGCTGTTTGTAGTAGTTGAGTCGTCGTGTTCCCGGAAGGGAAGAAAATGTGGGCGAAGTAGAGTGAACAGAACGAGTAGACATAGAAATCGAACCACTCGACCAGATTACCTGAAGAGGCCCCCACAATTGCCCAAATGCGGCGACGAGTATCACTACTTGTCAGTTTGCTGTCTGCCATTACAGTACTTTCAGCCATGCCATTATGTCTCCTGCCGTAATCCGATGCTTTTGTCGGTCGCTTTTGTTTATTTCTATTGGTAAAGAAAATGTTATACATTTGTTGCATATCATTATGCAACCTTAACCACGAATTTAGTTAGCAGGAAAATGGTTATTGAGGAGCTTAAGGATAAATTTCTGGTAAGGAGGACACGTATGGAGGTGGGCAAGTTGGGGAAGCCGTATTCGCTGCTGAATCTAGCTTATGTGGGAGTATAAGACGCGCCAGCGTCACATCCGGCATTTATTCCGCACCAGCGCAAAAAGGCCATCCGTCAGGATGGCCTTCTGCTTAATTTGATGCCTGGCAGTTCCCTACTCTCGCATGGGGAGACCCCACACTACCATCGGCGCTACGGCGTTTCACTTCTGAGTTCGGCATGGGGTCAGGTGG